>NZ_JACAXD010000012.1:0-96491 GCF_013391485.1 Acinetobacter sp. SwsAc5 | reverse complement strand
AAGAAGCATGGACGACTCTCAATGAGTTTATTTCGCTATGGTTTAGACTATGTTCAAATGGCGATTCAGCGTTTAATTGGTTTTGGGAAAAAAGAAGAGTTTAAGGAAATTTTGGCAATTTTAAGAAAGCAGAATCCTGATAGGATAAGGGTTCTGTGAAATTTGTCGTGTACAGAGATCTTTTTTAATAAAACATGAGGAATTTATCATCAAATAGACCATCGTTGTGTTGCACTCACTTCGTGTGTGTTGCATTAACCTATCTGTTAAGACTTGTCCTACAATATAATTTTAAAATGAATAAGCCTACAATTAAACTTTATCGTACCACCCATTTGTCTTCATATAACTGAGCGCATCAATCGAGGAAATATTGCCATTTGGTTGGATCCAGAACTAGGCATTAGTCTGCACAATCAAAAGGCAAAAGCGACGAAAACAAACAAACTTCGACGCAGCCATCAAATACTTTCTAATTAAATCCTTGAAGTTGGGTTGAAACTAAGATGCATTGCATCAAATGATCAGGAGATAAACTCAGCGCAAGTCGCTTTAATTGTCAAGTCAATGAAATGTTCGTACCTGTAGCAGTCCTCAACAGATTTACGCTATTAGGTCGAACACTTACCCAAGTTACGCCTTAAATTTGGCTGAATTCGGGGCGCTTTGCCTTTCAAATCTTTGTGCAAAAAAGCCTGTTGAATTAGGCAGGTGCAATATGCCTGCCTTGTAAACCACCACTATGAATGAGCAAAATATGTTCGCCTGTATTAAATTCGCCACGTTGTATCATGTGACTTAATCCAAACAACATTTTGCCTGTATAAATTTGCTCGAGTGGAATTGCATGTTCTTTTTCAAACGCTCGAATAAAGGCTAATAATTCAGGCGTGGTTTTGGCATAGCCACCACAGCAAAACTCATCAGTGATTTGCCAATTTCTTTTCATGGTCAGTTGTTTAACATCCTGCGTTAAAAAATCTCCCTTTAATGCAGAAAAACCCAAAATCTGTTGATGTGGATGACTCGCTTCAATCAAACCTGTAAGCGTGCCACCTGTGCCAACGGCACAACAAATCAGATCAAACTGATGCAAATCATCGGCACTTAAAATTTCCTGACAGCCCTGAATTGCCAATGCGTTAGTACCACCTTCAGGAAGAATATAAGCATCGGGATATTCATGCTGCAAATCCTGTAAAAACTCGGGACTGCTTTTCTGACGATACATTTCACGTGAAACAAATTGAAATTGCATGCCCATCTCATGGGCTAAAGCCAAAGTTGAGTTCAAAGGGCGTTGTGCCAACTCTTCACCACGGATGATTGTGGTACTTTTCCAACCAAACAATTGAGCGGCAAAAGCGGTTGCAGCAATATGATTTGAATATGCGCCGCCAAAAGTCAGAACGTGTTGATAACCCTGCGCTTGGGCAGCTAAAAAATTATATTTTAGTTTGTAAAACTTATTGCCCGAAATATAGGGATGCACTAAATCGAGGCGTTTAATCCACAGTTCACGACCATAAAAATCAATACGTTGTAATGGAATTTCTTGAGCGATGGTATCGAACATACAGATCAGCAATAGGATTAGACACATAATTATAAATGGCACTTTATTAAACACAATGAATTTACGTGCTGAATGAATGTTATGCTCGAACTATAAATATAAATATAAATAGAAGAACAGGAGAAAAATCATGTCATTCTTTTCTCATCAATGGTGTTCTGTATTTTTGCTTGGTGTGGTTGTGGGTTTATGTGGATGTGATGCCGCAAGTGTGCAAAAGACACAAACTCAAAACTCACAAAAAATAGAAACGCGCGGCATGATTATGGTGGGCATGCCTGTACATGAACATGACTATCAATTGGTTACGACATCCAGTAGGAAAATTGCCAAGAAATAATTTGACCAAATAGTACAACCATGGAAATAAAAACCGTAAAATAGCCGAATTGATTTTGCTGCGTCAGGTGTTGGTTTTGGAATCCTTGCTTATATTAGGTTCAATTGCGATGGCATTAATGCTGGGTGCAATGAGTCCTGGCCCCACCTTTATTTATGTGGCAAAAAATTCGATTGCCATTTCTCGTAAACATGGTTTATTTACGGCTTTAGGCACAGGTACGGGTGCAGCAATTTTTGGTTTATTGGCGGTGATGGGGTTGCAGGCTATTTTATTGGCTGTGCCTTCGGCATATTTGCTGCTTAAAATTTGCGGTGGTTTATATCTGTTATTTTTGGCTTATAAAATTGTGAAGCATGCCAAAGAGCCTATTCAAACTAATCTTGCAGATGGACAGCAAATGTCACTGCGCCGTGCGTTTACCACAGGTTTAATTACACAGTTATCTAACCCTAAAATTGCAATTGTCTTGGCGAGTATTTTTACAGCTTTGTTGCCTAAAGAAATTCCGAACTATTTTTATGTGGTGCTGCCAATTCTGTGTTTTTTTATTGATGCAGGTTGGTGTTCATTGGTTGCTGTAGCTTTGTCTGCAGAAAAACCACGTCAGGCTTATATTAAGTTTAAGGCTATTTTTGACCGTGCAGCAGGGGCGGTCATGACAGTATTGGGCTTAAAATTAATTTTTGGGATGAAGTGATTTTTGTATAAATCCCCTCTAGGGTGAGAGGATTTATACTTAGTACATATTATTTTTTACATTCTGGTTGAGAGCGATCAATAACTTGAGTGCCTTCAACGCGATAACCAATTTGACCTACAATGAATGCTTGGTTTAATTGAGTAATAACAACATCAGATAAAGCAACTGCACAGCGATCTTTTTCAATTGCACGATCTACAGCTGTTTTGAAGTTTGGAATACCTAAAGGAAATAATACAACAGGTACTTTATCTTCACCTGTAACTCGTTCACCTTTTACAAATTGATTTGAGTTTAAGTTATAGTTTTTCGTAGATGCGACAGTCATATCCGCCATACGTACTGAACAACCAGTGAAAGCAAGTGTCGATAAAGATAATGCGATTGCTAATACTTTTTTCATAAATACCCCTAAAATAATTTTAATAAATAAAAGCAGCGATATTTTAATTAGAATTATTTAGAAATCAATAAAATAATTATATTTTTAAGAAAAATGCGCCATTTCGGCGCATTTTTCAATTCACAGCTTAGCTGACTTTATCACCCGGTTTCGCACCACTTTCAGGTGAAACCACCCAAACGCCGTCACCATTACCCGCAGCGAGTACCATCCCATTAGAAATACCAAAACGCATTTTACGAGGTGCAAGGTTAGCCACCATCACCACCAATTTGCCTTTTAAATCTTCTGGTTGATAAAATTCACGAATACCACTAAACACATTACGTGGCTCAGCTTCACCTACATTTAAAGTTAATTGAAGCAGTTTGTCTGAACCTTCAACGGTTGCAGCCTCTAAAACTTCTGCAACACGTAAATCAATTTTGACAAAGTCATCAATCGTGATAATTTCCGCTTCACCGACTTTTGGTTCTGCTTTTTTCTCTTTGGCTTTTTCTTTTTTCTTTTCCGTTTTTGGTGCTTCAGCAGGTGCGGCTAAAGAATCTTTAGATGCATCTACCATTGCAGCTACCGCTTTCGGATCAACACGTTGCATGAGTGGTTGGAACAACGCAATTTCATGACCGACTAAAACAGTTTTACGTGATTCAAAGTTAAAGCTATCTAACTGTAAGAAGGCTTGAACTTGTTCAGCCAAGGTTGGCAGTACAGGCGCAAGATAAATCGCCAATTGACGGAATAGGTTAATCCCTACAGAACATACGTCATGAACTTGCTGTTCTTCGCCTTCAATTTTGGCTAAAGCCCAAGGCTTTTTCTCATCAATATATTGGTTGGCGCGGTCAGCAAGCGCCATAATTTCACGAATTGCCGCAGAGAATTCACGCTCTTCGTATGCTTTGGCAATCGAGTCACCTGCAGCAATAAAGCTTTGTACTAACTCAGGTTCAGCGCAGTTTGCACTTAATTTGTTATCAAATTTAGTGTTGATGAATTTGGCACAACGACTGGCAATATTCACCACTTTACCTACAAGATCAGAGTTTACTTTCTGCACAAAATCATCCAGATTTAAGTCAGAGTCTTCAACTTTATCAGACAGTTTTGATGCAAAGTAATAGCGTAAATATTCAGGATTTAAATGCTGTAAATACGTTTCTGCTTTAATAAATGTGCCGCGAGATTTCGACATTTTTTGACCATTTACAGTCAAGAAACCATTTACAAATAAACCTGTAGGCGTGCGATAACCCGCACCATCTAACATTGCAGGCCAGAATAAAGCGTGGAAATATACGATGTCTTTACCAATGAAGTGATAGACTTCTTTGTCTGAATCTTTTTTCCAGTAATCGTCAAAATTTAGGTCAGGGCGTTTGGTTTTTACGTAGTTTTCAAAACTCGACATATAACCAATTGGTGCATCAACCCATACATAAAAATATTTATTTGGTGCGTCTGGAATTTCAAAACCAAAATATGGTGCATCACGTGAAATATCCCAGTCATTCAAGCCATTTTCAAACCATTCATCTAATTTGTTGGCGATCGAAACTGGCAAACGACCTTCATCGCGTGTCCATTTTTGCAAATATTCGCCAAAATTAGGCAATTTAAAGAAGTAATGATCTGATGATTTTTCTACTGGCGTTGCACCGCTCAAAGTCGATTTTGGATTAATCAGCTCAGTCGCATTATAGGTTGTGCCGCAAACTTCGCAAGAATCGCCGTATTGATCTTCCGCTTTACATTTTGGGCAAGTGCCTTTAATAAAACGATCTGATAAGAACATGCCTTTTTCAGGGTCAAATAATTGCGTGACGGGACGAACAGCAATATTGCCTGCATCACGGTTTTTGACATAAATTTCGCTGGCACGTGCGCGGTTGGTGTCGCTATGCGTTGAATCATAATGATCAAAATGCACACCAAAACCGTCAAAATCGCGAATGTGTTCTTGTTGCACATTGGCAATTTGCTGTTCAGGGCTAATCCCGTTGGCTTCGGCACGCAGCATGATTGCTGTACCATGCGCATCATCCGCACAGACATAAGTCACGTCATGTCCCATTGCACGCATGGCGCGAACCCAGATATCTGCCTGGATATAACCGAGTAAGTGACCCATATGGATCGGACCATTGGCGTATGGTAGGGCGTTAGTGACTAAAATTTGACGCACGGATATAACTCTCTCAAATAGGGACGATGCAATTCGGGCAATTTTACCTTAGATAGCACATAGATGCACAAGGGATTCCAGGAATTCTTTTCAAATCCGCTTAGAAGGCTAAATACAATATCGAAACAAGCTCTTGGTCTGCATTTGAAGATAAATCATGTCAAAAACCAAGCAATATACTCAGAATTAAGTATTTCAGTGATAGCACGACTTAACCTTATACTGAATTATCGTTACACTATCAAAATCGCGGTATTTCCAAACTTTGGAGTAAATCTATGTCTTGGCTTTCTTCACTTAAATCAGTTTTTTCACCTTCGCATACGGTGAATGAGGAAGCTATTCAGCACGTGCTACAAAGTTATATATTGCCTGAATCTGAACATGCTTTAAAAGATCGTATTTCTCAAGTGAATGTGCAAGGTGATATTCTGCAAATCACCATCAATACTTATCCTGAAGAAAAACAACATTTACAACAAATTCATGATGAACTGGCAGATGCTTTAGAAAAATGCGGCATTAAAGAACTGAATATGCATGTGATTCAGCAGAAATCTGGACAGAAAAAAGAAAGTTGTGGGCATCAACATGCTGAAGATGAAAGCTGCGCAACATCGACCACACAGACTGCAACATCTCATTTACCACCGGTGGTCGATGCTGCGGGCCAAAGTTCAATGCAAGAAGCCGATCCGAATAATCCACCGATTCAAAAAGCTGCGCCACACCAACGTGATGTGCCGAAACATCCGCGTATTCAAAACGTAATTTTGGTATCTTCAGGCAAAGGCGGGGTTGGAAAATCTACCACTACAGTAAATTTGGCTTTAGCTTTGCAAAAGCTCGGCTTAAAAGTTGGCGTATTGGATGCCGATATTTATGGTCCAAGTATTCCGACCATGCTCGGCAATGCAGGCAGAACCCCAATGATTGAAGCCGAGCAGTTTGTGCCGTTGGATGCTTTTGGGATGCCTGTGTTATCCATCGGACATTTAACAGGTGACCACAATACACCTGTAGCGTGGCGTGGACCAAAAGCCACAGGTGCATTAATGCAGCTCTTTAATCAAACCTTATGGCCAGATTTAGATGTGTTGATGATTGATATGCCACCAGGAACGGGGGATATTCAACTGACCCTTGCACAGCGTATTCCTGTAACGGGAGCGGTGATTGTGACTACACCACAAAATGTTGCCTTAATGGATGCTGTGAAAGGCATCGAGCTGTTTAATCGTGTGCAAATTCCTGTGATGGGCGTAATTGAGAATATGTCGACGCATATCTGCTCAAACTGCGGCTACGAAGAACAAATTTTTGGTCAAGGTGGTGGCGATAAACTGGCAGAACAATATGACATTCCGTTACTTGGGCGTTTACCATTGAATGTCAGTATTCGTGAAAATGTCGATGCAGGTACGCCGTCAGTGATTGCAGGCGATGATGCTGCCGATAGTTACATTGCGATTGCTCAGCAAATTGCAAAAAAACTGCCTAAAGCTGAAAAAGATCAGAATCGTATTTTCTAGTGAGGGATCTCAGCTTGGAATGATTGCAGTTGCAGTCATTAAGTTATCATTCTTTAAATTTTGACTGATTCATCTTTAAAAGCTAAGTCACAATATTTTGAAAATTTGGCTCACTTCGGTGAGCTATTTTTTTTGATTAAAAAATACACAAGCATCTGATTTAATGGTGTTTAATCTCTAAATACCTTAAAAATGTTAAGATAAAATGACTTATAAGTTACCATTTAATTAAAAAATATTTTTTATATAAGTGATTGAATAAAATAATAAATTTAAAATGTTAAACTGATCAAGAATTTGTCTTACAAAATACTTTTTGCCAATTGCAATGAACTATTTTAATCTGCGCTCATTCAGTAGTGAGGTCAATGCATGATTTCATGGTTTTTTATCGGTTTGGTGATCACAATTTTATTGACACCAGGGCCAACCAATACCTTGCTTGCATCATCAGGTATTCAGGTTGGTATCCGCAAATCTTTCCGATTAATTCCAGCAGAAGCATTGGGTTATTTGATTTCTATTACACTTTGGGGCGCCTTAATTGGTACGGTGTCTACTCATCTCCCGTTGTTGCCCACCATTCTAAAATTATTCAGTGCAAGCTATATTATTTTCTTGGCGATTAAATTATGGCGCACGGCTAAAGTCGAGCAAAGCTTTAATCAACCTACGATCCGTGCGAGTGAGCTATTTTTAGCGACTTTACTGAATCCTAAAGCATTGTTGTTCGCCTCTGCAATTTTCCCAACGATTGCATGGGTAAAAGCAGACTATTATGTGGCACACATGTTGGCATTTTTATGTTTAATCGTGCCGATTGCTTTTTTCTGGACATTTATTGGTTCGGTGCTCGCTAAAAATAAAATTAGCTGGCTCAATCAGTGCAATCTACAAAAAACAGCTTCTATTGTGTTGCTGAGCTTTTCAATTCCTTTAAGTTATTCGGCTTTGTTGAGTCTATAAAGCCAACGTTGTATCTAAAAGTTGTATCTACTGGAAATAGGGTCTGTTGACATTTCATAAATGGCTTGCGCTGTAGGCTAAAACTGAGCAGATCAGGCATGAAACGCAGGGAATAGTGGGTCTATTGCCAAGTTTCATAACGCAATCTGAGAAAGTTTTAGCCACATGAGCGAGAACAAAGCATTGCTTTGTTTGCTGCGCAAGGGGACAAGCATATTTTTTGCTGCTATTGCGTTATGTGCCAGTCATTTAGAATGACTAAATTTCCTGTCCCATGCCTTATATCAGCTAAAAAACCTTGCGAGATATATCTCTCATGTCGCAAACATAGACGAATTGTCAACAGCCCCTAATCATTGCACTTAAAAAAGCGATGTGAGGGAAACGGCTGGTTTTCATTAACTTAGATTTCAGTTAAAGTACAGCACAGTTAAACATTCATATTTTGGATAGAAAATAAATGGCAATTAAGTCTGATCGTTGGATTCGCGAAATGAGCGAAAAACACGGCATGATTGAACCGTATGCAGAAAACCAAGTTCGCTTTGACGAAAATGGCGAAAAACTCATCTCTTATGGGGTGTCTAGCTATGGTTATGACGTACGTTGTGCACGTGAATTTAAAGTCTTTACCAATGTTCACTCAGCAATTGTCGATCCAAAAAACTTTGATGAAAAAAGTTTTATCGATATTGAATCAGATGTGTGCATCATTCCGCCAAACTCATTTGCTTTAGCGCGTACCGTAGAATATTTCCGTATTCCACGCAATGTATTGACAGTATGCTTAGGTAAATCGACCTATGCGCGTTGCGGTATTATTGTGAATGTGACGCCACTGGAACCAGAGTGGGAAGGTCATGTAACTTTAGAGTTTTCCAATACCACGAACTTACCTGCACGTATTTATGCAGGCGAAGGTGTGGCACAAATGTTGTTCTTTGAATCAGATGAAGTCTGCGAAACTTCGTACAAAGATCGTGGTGGTAAATATCAAGGGCAGACAGGCGTGACCTTGCCTAAAGCATAAGTGATTAACCCATCACAATTTTTCTGTTGAACAAGCGAGCCAATGTGCTCGCTTTTTTTCATTCATCGGAAAGCTGTGCTGTTTAGCCAGTTTGTTTTGCATTTGCATAAATATTCAGCATAATTAAATATGAGAATGGTTTGGCATAATCACGTTTTTAAGGATAAAAACACTCAAATAAATAGCCAAGCTATAAATAAAAGAAAGATGCGGAGCATCAGATAAAAGGAAGGTCGAGATGACTGAACACGCAATTACTTTCCCTTTTCGTAAGCGTTGCCTAGCCACTGCTATAGGCTTACTTTTGGCGAATCCGAGTTATGCTTTACAAGCACTCTCCGATGACTCTTTGTCAAATACCACAGGCGAAGGGGTTGCTTTAGTTCTTGATGACTTCAAGATGGTGTTCCAGCAACCGAACGATCTTTCTACAGGGTCGAGCTATACACGTGGCTTAGAAAACCCAAGTCAATATGATACGGGCTTTATTCGTATTATCCCGACGGGGGAGAATTATCAATATATTCAAAATAAGCAGTTTGAAGAAAAATATAAAATTGCTTATACGAATCAATATGATAATTCACATAAAGCAGTGTATAAGACATCGGAAACTGCAGAATATAATCGTGTTTATCAGGGTGAGTTTGATAAAGCATTTGCAGCAAAGAAAGTTGAAAATGAAAAAACTTATCGTGAATATGAGTATAGTGATCAGGCGGGAACCCTTTATAAACAACGTTACGATTATTGGTATAATGAAGTTTATAATGTGGGAGCGAATTGGTTTTTATTACCTAATGAAAAGAGGAAGCGTTCGCGTGATGCAGCTTTAAATGATTTAAATAATGTTGATCAGTGGAAGAATGAATTAACTAGCCGTGTAAATGCAAAACTAACAATTGATGCGACACCTATCGCCGTAAAAAATGCGAAAGCATTGGCAGAGGTGTATGCATTAAAACAGGTTGAATTGCATGCGAATCAAGTAATACGTGATACTGTAAATCAGCAAGCAAATATAACGCATAATAGAACCAAAGCAGATGTTTTTATTTATGGTTTAGCATTATCTAAAAGTGATAACTCATTAAGTAGCCGTTATAGCAATCAGGGCTTTAACTGGGGTTCCGCAGACAATCCATGGTTATTCCGTGCAGGCACAGAAAAAGTAAAACAATTTAAAAATATAGAAAAAGATGTTGGTTATTTAGCATTAGAGGCACCGCTCGCAACTACAACGCCAACTGAAAGTGATAATAATATTAAATTGGGTTTTTGGACTGATATTTTTTCACGTCAGTTGAACTCAAGCGCAGAGGTAGATCCAAGCACTGGGGCGCCAAAATCTGGTTTAGATAAAGAGTACCGTTTGCGTACTCAGTTTATTGCCAATGGTTTAAGTTTAAATGGTTCGCAGACTCGACTATTTCAGACTTTAGATTCTGATAATCCAAATCATCATCAAACATTGGGTATGGCAAGTGTATTGCGTTTAAATACTAATGATAATCCTGCGAATTTAAGTTTCACAGATTCAAACTTAGATAGTAAAGGGATCCGCATTAGTACAGCAGCAAAATCAGATACTTTGGATGGAACGGCGGTCACACCAGCAATAGATGGTTCATTAGCACCAGTTTTTCATGATACAGAGGGTTTGTACTTATATAGTCCAAATGTCAATTTAGTTTTAGGGAATATGTATCAGCCTTTTGTGGTTGGTTCTGAGGGCAATAATATTGTGCTGGAAGTCACACGTATTCCGAATGTTCCTGAAATTTACAATAAAATTTATCAAAATTATGAAGACGGAAAGGGTGGGTATTTAGGTTCTACAGCATTTACAGGTTCAACCTGTAATGTGGTGAGCTGTGGCACACCGCTAAAAGCCAATGTCAATGACAGTACTGCGATGTATCAAGGACGTAATGCGACGCATAGTAGTATTGCAATTGGTACTGTAGAACGCTTGCCAAATAATATGTTGCGTGCCAAGGATCATGATAATGCCACAGGTGTTGTATTTAAGGGTGTAGATGGTACTGCTAAGAATCTAGGTTCAGTTGCAATAGATGGTGTGCTGATTCAGCACCTTAAATTTAAAACAACAGGTCTATAAAAGGAGAATCATCATGTTGAAAAAACTGTCTTGTATTGCATTGATGTGTAGTCCTTTGACCCATGCCAATTTAATTGCACTGGAAAATCATGAATTAACCCAAGCAACAGGTCAAGGGGGTGCAGATCTCAGTTGGACGTTGTCGTTAAACCATGAATATGCTGAAAATTTAGAACTCAGCAATATTTCAAAATTTAATGGCGGGACTAAACCTACAGAAGTTTATTATCGCTATAGTGAAAATTGTGCTGACAATAATGTGCTCTGTCGTTTAGCGATTGCACCCAATAACCATGAAGATAATAACGGTAATAAAAAATGGCTGGTATTTAAGCAAATTCAAGGCACCCTACAAATTGATAAGTTTTCTTTAGATGGCACGACTATTATTAATCATAAAAATGACCCACAAACGGCTATGCAGCTTAAGTTTTATGATGATAAGCCGTTGAAAATAAGAAATTTGGGTTTTGCAACCATGGCGATTGAAACAGGTTCTAAACTTGAAGGTGAGGGTTATGCAAATTCAACAGTTTATGAGAAATATAATTCAAAACAAATTTTAGCAGATGGAACGATCGGTAGTGAGGTATCTTTGGATGTACCATTGTTTGATCGGGGCGCCGAAAAAGGATTTATGGGCTTAAATATTCACGGCAATATGCACATGTCTGGCAATGTGAAAATATTTAGCTACAACTGTACAGGTTCAGCAGCAAGTCGTTGTTGAATATAGGATTAAGTACAGTATAGGGAAATAAAAATGAAAAAAATAATGCAGTTGAATTTATTAACATTGAGCGTACTTTGTGCGCAACAAGTGTATGCTTTAGAGCTGATTGCAGACCAGCATTTGTCTGATGTAAGTGGGCAAGATGGTATTGTAATCACCCATGAAATGTCTAAAGCCACGATTAATCAAGTCAATTGGTATGATCCTGATTTAGTGGCTGGAACTCAACAGGGTTTAGGCTTACATAATGTAGAAATTCAAGGACAGAATAACCAGCCTATTATCAGTAAGCTTGCTTTAGATGTGGGGAAAACTGATGTTGGCGCAGGTGTGCGTATAGATGCGAGTATTGACGCTTTTCAAGCGACTGCAGATTTAAACTTAGTCAAAAAGAACTGTGTCGGAAATAGTTGTACTAAAGAAACACAAAGTTTGGGTCAGTTCGGCTTAGAAACGAAATCACCTTTAAAAGTATTATTAGAAACCAAAGCAGGTTTATTCAATCAAAATGAAACGGCACATTTAAACTTCCAGTTACAGAATGCCAATATTAGTCATGGTTTAGGTAAGCATCAATTATCTTTGCATGATTTTAACTTTAATTTTGCGACTGACGGCTATATGTATATTGATGCCGATGAGGGATTGGTCTTTACCACTAAAAATGGTACCACCGACCATTTTGTTAATCTTGGACGAGTGAAAGACCTGAGTGATGTTGCAAGTAGCCGACAAAATGCAACCAATCCTGGGGTCAATATTGACTTGCGTTATGATGATAAAAATTTAATTCGCTTTGGTGCATCTGGTGCAGTGAGCAATGCGAAATTGTTTTTTAATGGGCAGCAAAAAAATGTTGCCAATTTTGACGTTTCGAATAAGGTCAATGGTGTAATTGAAACTAAAAATACCGCAGTTACAGGCTACGATACTGTGGTGGGGCAAGGTGGTTTGCATTTGGGCTTATCTGCTGATTTTACCAATCAAAATACGACAGGTTTGACCGCAGGACAATTACCAACAACTTTAGAAATTGGGCACACAGGAAAAGGCAGTTATGCGGTTGAGTTTTCGAATTTAAGACCGCTAACTACCCGTGATGCACAAGGTAATTTACACAATAAAAATGCCTATATCGATTTTGGCGATATTTATATTAATACCGTACAAGCGAAAAATCTCAATTTTTTAGTCAATGAAAATATTAAAAATACCATTGGTGCAACCAGTCCTATTTTAAACCAGTTGCTATCGAGTGAGCTTGAAGGTGATCAGTTCTCACTCATTGCTGTTCGTGGTATGGACTTTCAGTCTATTGCGGCCAAAGCGAGAATTATTTCTGATAACTCTTTAAATGAATTGACAGGGGATGGTGGTTCTTGGGGTATTGGAATTCCAATTTATAATTTAAATGCCAATGTGGCCTTGTCGGGTAAACAATATTTGTCACCTTATGATGGAACGAATAAAACGGGAATTGGTTATAACGCCATGGTTTCTACCGAAGGTTATGGCATAGATTCAAAAACAGGCTTGCCCAGTACCACTTCTATTATCCTAATTGATGGGCAAAACAGCCTGCATGCAGGAGAAACTGTTAACTATTATGCTGGTTTAAGAAATATTGATGCATTAATTCAGTCCGACGGTGTGATTGGTTATGAAGATGATGGGATTTATATTCGTGCAGATCATTTATTGGTTGCAGCAAAAGCAGAGTTAGCGATTGGGCAATTACCAGGTTCAAAATACAATTGCGTCACAGAATCAACGAAATGCGGTAGCTTTGTACCCTACGACAATTTCTCTAAGAAAGATGATGTGTTAACCACAATTGCGTTTAAATTAGATGGAAATGGTGAATTGTTGGTAATTCCTGGAATGGATCCAACCGCTACTAATCCGAACTCAAATTTTTTGTCTTTTGATGCGAACTTTAAGTTTAGAAGTCTAGATAGCACAGAACAGGCAGATCCGAATAATTTAGGTAGTTATTTTAGTTTGATTAATGAAGATCAAGTGAATCATGAAACTGTTCAAACTTCTTCAATTAACTTGAATCGTATGGAAGGGCATTTAGGTGTTAAAGGAAAAGTCGTCGTTAGTGCAGATACGGTTACTTTAGACAATCAAGTTAAATTTAATTATAAAAATGATATTGCTCAACCCTTTAAAACAGACTTTGCAATGTCTACCAATGGCAATATGCAGAAAATCGCATCTGTCGCGCTTACAGGTGGAACCATGCGCAGTACATTGGGCATTACGCCACGCTAAAGGATAGAAATAAAATGAAAAAACCGATTTTAGTTGCATCTATTTTAAGTACAGCTTTTTCATTCAATTCTGCTCAAGCGATGCAGGCTTTAAATGATGATCAGTTATCTCATGTACAAGGTCAGGCACTTTTGAATCTGATGACTGCGACAGATCAATCACAAGGGTTAAACTTTTATAAACTGAGTGTTGATGCACTCATGGAGCTTAATGCCAACATTAAAACACTACAATTAGGTTGTGGTGGTGTAAATAATGCGATTGGTGGTAAAGCGGGATGTGATATTGATATTTCTAATATTGCACTAAGTGGTTTGAATAAGTCCCATGATTCAACAGGTAGTCCAGAGTTTAATGGTGAACGTGCGGGTACTAGTGCGCAAATTACCAATCCATTTATTGAGTTTGCAATTAGTGGAAATAGTGCGTCAACACGTGAAGTGGTTGGTTTTCGTTTAGGTGCTGAAGAAATTTTAGGTCTACTAACTTTGGGTACAGATAACGTACAAAACCCAAATGACGGGATTAAAAGTTTTAGTGGTTATATGAAAATGGCACAAACTCAAGGTCATTCATTTACTGAGCAAGCGACATTTGGTATGACCGAGGATGAAATTATTTCTGGTCGTTTAAAGGCTTTGGGGCAAACAAGACAGTTTGATAGTAAGCCATTTACAAATGGTGTTAGAACAGAAGGGCATACAGGGATTACAGTTCCTTCTATGAAAGTAGATTTTACTATGCCAGAAACGGTGGTTACGGGTCAACGTATGACTGCTGCCAAAGTGAGTGGTATTCGCTCATCTATTCCTTCTATTCCTTTAGCTGCTGCAGAGTCGGGTAAGAGTTTACCAGGTAGTGTTCAGGGAACTCCTGACTTCTCAAAAGACCAGCTTTATGTGGAATTCCCGGCTTTATTAGGTACGGTTGGTACGCACTCATTCTTTAAAATGGCAGCAGGTTCGAGTTTGGATGAACTTAATATGGATATTACTTTTGTTCAAGCTTTAAATATGATTCACAATATTCCACTCAATGGTACGGGGGGCTATTTATCTTTGCAAAGTAAACCTGTGCATTGGCAGGGGGCTGATCAGGGCGATGTTGCACAACAAGGGTGGTGGATGTCTTTTAAAGAACCTATACAACTGGGATATTTAGCAACAACAGATAAGGTTGATATTTCTGCGGTATTACCACAAGTAGCTGAAGCAATTAGTGATTATTTACTTTATAAATCTGAACCAATTGATGTTGGTTTTTTTGCTGCGTTAGGATCTTTAGCTGGAATACCTGTAGAGAAAAAATTAAATATTAATGTGGGGCAATATACTACTCAGAACCCTGCTACGATTACATTAACGGATAAGGTTTTACAAAACCAGAACGTCACCCCTAACTGTTATGGTGGTATGAAATTCTGTTAATCTCAAATGAAAAAAATCCCGCAACTTGTGCGGGATTTTTTATACTCAGTGTTCAATCTTATTTGGCAATTTTGATGAGTAATTCTTCTTTCGTTAGGTTGCTAGATTCAGCATCACGACGACCTTTATATTCAAAAGTACCTGCATCTAAACCTTTCTCACCAATCACAATACGGTGCGGAATACCTGTAAGCTCAAGGTCAGAGAATTTCACCCCAGGACGTTCATTACGATCATCCAGTAATACATCATAACCCGCAGCTTGAAGTTCAGCATAAAGTGCTTCTGCTGCTTCTAATGTGCGAGGTGATTTATGTGCGTTCATTGGTACAATCGCAATTTCAAATGGTGCGATGGCTGCAGGCCAAATAATCCCTTTATCATCAAAATTTTGTTCAATGGCAGAGGCAACGACACGTGTTACTCCAATCCCATAGCATCCCATAGTCACGGTAAACGGTTTGCCATCTTCACCTAATACTTTGCAGCCCAGCGCTTCAGAGTATTTAGTACCGAGTTGGAAGATATGACCGACTTCAATACCGCGTTTAATTTGTAGAGTTCCTTTGCCATCTGGAGATGGATCGCCCTCAACGACGTTACGTAAATCGTAAACTTCAGTATATTGTGCATCGCGTTCCCAGTTCACACCTGTTGCGTGTTGATCAACTTGGTTTGCACCTGCAACGAAGTCAGATAGTACTGATGCAGCACGGTCTACAATCACAGTTATGCCTTTTTCAACCAAACCTTGTGGACCAACAAAGCCAGCAGTTAAACCTAACGCTGCAATTTGTGCATCGGTTGCAAAAGTAAGTGGTGCTGCAATCTGTGGATGCTTTTCTGCTTTAATTTCGTTGAGTTCATGGTCACCGCGCAGGAATAATGCAATCACAGGCACTTGACCTGTTTCATCTGCAACACCTTGAACCAAGAGCGCTTTGACTGATTGGTTACTATTTGTGCCTAAAAATGCAGAAACTTCCGCAATGGTTTTTTGGTTTGGTGTATCCACAATGTTGAGTTCTTGGGTTGCAGCAGCACGTTCACCCACCAAAATAGCTTCAGCCATTTCAATATTGGCTGCATAATCAGATTCGGTAGAGAAGGCGATATCATCTTCACCGCTTGAAGCCAGAACGTGGAATTCATGTGAACCAGAACCACCAATAGAACCTGTATCTGCCTGTACTGGGCGGAAGTCTAAACCTAAGCGCGAGAAAATACGGCAGTAGGTGTCGTACATTACATCATAGGTTTCTTGTAAAGAAGCTTGATCGGTATGGAAAGAATAAGCATCTTTCATAATAAATTCGCGTGAACGCATTACCCCAAAACGTGGGCGAATTTCGTCACGGAATTTGGTTTGAATTTGATAGAAGTTGATTGGTAATTGCTTATAGCTTTTTAATTCATTACGCGCCAAATCGGTAATGACTTCTTCATGTGTTGGGCCAAGTACAAAAGGATTGTCGTGGCGGTCTTTAAAGCGCAGTAATTCAGGACCGTATTGCACATAACGACCTGATTCTTCCCAAAGTGAGGCAGGCTGAGTGACAGGCATAAATGTTTCTAAAGCACCTGCGCGATTCATTTCTTCACGAACAATGGCTTCAACTTTATTTAGCACACGTACACCCATTGGCAGCCAAGTATATAAACCTGAAGCCAATTTACGAATCATACCCGCACGTAACATCAGCTGGTGAGAAATCACCTCGGCATCGTTTGGGGTTTCTCTTAACGTAGCAAATAAAAAGCGACTCGCGCGCATGGAAACTGTCCTAAAAAATGAAGCGTTAAATGGATTTTTTTCAAAGCCAGATTATACAATAAAAATCGGGCTAAACTTGTGTTAAAATTTAGCCCGAGCGATTGTGTGATTTTACGTGAGATTTTAAGAAATGAGTTTACGTGTTTGGCGTAACATAAAATTCTTAAAATCGTCTAAATAAGTGAAAATGACAGGTACGACCACCAAGGTGAGTAGGGTAGATGTAATTACACCGCCAATGACTGCATGTGCCATAGGCGCACTTTGTTCGCCGCCTTCACCCAAGCCAAGTGCGAGTGGCACCATCCCCATCACCATTGCACTGGTGGTCATTAAAATAGGGCGTAAACGGGTTTTCCCTGCAGCTATAATTGCATCATAACGTGAATCGCCCTGATCCATGGCTTTTTTAATAAAATCAATTAGTAAAATCGCATTTTTGGTGACCAATCCCATCAGCATAATAATACCGATAATAGAAAACAGGTTCATGGTCGAGTTAAAAATAAACAGTGCCAAGAATACTCCAATCAACGATAAAGGTAGGGAAGCCATAATTGCTGCGGGGTGAATGAAACTGTTGAATTGCGAACCTAAAACAATATAAATAAACACAATAGACAGGGTAATTGCAGTCAGTGCATAACCTGCAGATTCAGCCATGTCAGCATTGGCGCCTTGAGTGTCGAAGCTATAACCTGCGGGTAATTTAAAGTTATCCTGAATTTTTTGAATGTCGGCACCAATGTCCCCTGCAGGACGTCCAGCAGTGTTAGCTTCGACCAAAACTTCACGGGCCAAATCACGGCGGTTGATTTGCGCTGCACCTAAACTTTCTTCAAACTTCGCCACACTTGCTAGAGGCACTAAAATATTTTGTCCATTGGCATCGGTTTTTTGTGAAGTTAAATACATATTTTGCACATCGCTCGGCAAGCTACGATGGTTTTCTGTAAGGCGAACATTGACATCGTAGGTTTCGCCACGTTCATCTTGCCAAGTGGTGACATCATCCCCCGCAATCAGTGGGCGGATAATATTGGCAATTTGATTTACCGATAGCCCTAAATCGCTGGCAAGGACACGGTTAATATGAACACCTAATGTAGGTTTAGGAGCTTTTAGCGAGCTTTCTAAATCGACAATACCATTCACCTGAGCAATTTCGGTCATAAAGCGGTCAGAGATTTTTTGTAATTCTGCTAAATCAGGGCCTTTAATAGACACCATCACAGGTTTTTGCCCACCAGAAACCGTTTCATCGGCAGATGCGACAGAGGTAATGGTGATGCCTGCAATACTTTGTAGACGCTGGCGAAATTCGTTATTGAGTTCGGTCAGCGTTTGTTGACGTTCATTACGCGGGCTGACAGTTACACGCAAGTTAACATGATTTTTCCCGCGATCTGTCACGCTGTTAATGGCTCCGTAAGTCGCGCGAACTTCAGGGTGTTGACGGATGATTTGATCTACTTGTTTTAATTTTGCTTGTGAATATTCAAGTGAGGCATCCACAGGTGTTTCAAATTTAATCCGAATCTCACCTTTGTCGGGTACAGGTACAAACTCCGTACCAATCAGTTTGGATAATCCGAGTGCTGCAAATAATGAGCCCACTGCAATCAATAAGGTAATAACGCGAAATCGTAGTGCTAATTTTAAAAGTTTTTCATAATGATGACTTAAATTGTCGAGTTTGTTAGAAATCCAGTTTAAGAAGCGTTTTACCCGTCCAGGTTTTTTATTCGGATTTGCTTTTTCTGCCCAGTGTGCAGAAAGCATTGGATCCAGCGTAAAACTGACAAACATGGAAATCAGTACGGCAGTACTGACGGTGACACCAAATTGATAGAAAAAGCGTCCGATAATTCCGCCCATAAATGCTACAGGTAAAAATACCGCCACAATGGTTAGGGTGGTTGCTAAAACTGCCAAGCCAATTTCTTTAGTACCATCCAAAGCAGCCCTGACATGGTCTTTGCCCATATCGGCATGACGCACAATATTTTCACGAACCACAATTGCATCATCAATCAATAAGCCAATACTGAGCGAGAGTGCCAGTAAGGTCATCATGTTGATGGTAAAGCCAAATGCCCAAATAAAGGTGAGTGTGCCGAGTAGGGCGATTGGCAGGGTCAATCCTGTAATAGCGGTAGAACGGAATGAACCAAGAAACAACAGTACAATCAGGACTGCCAGAATCGCACCTTCAATAATGGTACGTGCTACATCACGGATACTGCCACGAATCCCTTTAGAAGAATCCACCACGACTTTTGCAGTCATGCCAGCAGGCAGTTGGGTTTGAATACGTTCTAAGGTTTTATAAGTGTTATCTACCACTTCAATGACATTAGAGTCTGAACTACGCAAGATATCGACAGCAACCGCAGTTTGCCCATTTAAAAATGCACTAGTTTCCAGCTCTGCCTGACTGTCTTGAATTGTGGCAACTTGTTTTAAAAAGATGGGCGCACCATTTTTATTGGCAATAATTAAATCGCCAAAAGCCAGAGGATGAATGACTTTGGATTGGATTTCGACCACCAATTCACTATTGGCTTGTTTGAGTGTGCCGCCAGGTACTTCAATATTTTCAGCTTTGAGCGTGTTGATGACCTGATCTACACCTAAGCCAAAACTCATTAACTTTTGTGGATCTACCTCAATCCGAATTTGTCGCTGTGCATCACCCAATAAATTAACAGTTCCGACACCAGACACAGTGCGTAGTTGCGGTACAACTTGTTGATCTAAATAGGAACTTAAATCACGCAAAGACATTTGTGAGGATTCAAACACAATCGACATGACTGCATTGGCAGTTGGGTCGTAGCGCTCCACCACAGGGTCTTGAATTTCATCTCGAAAGCCTGCACTGACAGACGAAATTTTATCGCGTACATCTTGTGCCGCCACTGCCGAAGGAACATCTAAATTAAACTCGGCAATAATAGTAGATAGCCCTTCACTGGATTGTGAAACCAGTTGTTTGAGTCCAGAAATGGTGTTGATCTGATCTTCCATTTTCTTGGTGATTTCAGATTCAACTGTTTCAGGTGATGCGCCTGGATAACTGGTATAAACCACTACAAATGGAAAATCGACGTCAGGAAATTCTTCCACACCCATACGTTGCCATGAAGCCAAGCCAAGCACCATTAGACAAAACATCATCATGATGGTAAAAACGGGATACTTGACGCTAACTCGGGTAAACCACATAACAACGATCCTGATTTTTTATTTATTGGACATCTGCACTACTGCAATGAGATGAAATTCAATTTATTGAGGGTTATTTTGAATGATCACCTGCTGCTGAATTTGATCGGGGTTGAACACCACTCGACTGACTAGATCACTGCTCTGTAAGCCTTGAATCACAGCAGTATTGTCACTATAGCGCTGTTCTAAAACTGTGATATCCACGCGGGCAATTTTTTGATCTCGAATCACCCAAACATAAGGTTTGTTTTGGATATCGTGAATGGTATTGAGTGGGATGATTTGCCCTGAAATTGTCGTGTTCGCTAAAATATAACCATCCACAAATGCCCCAATACTTAAAGAGGGAAGACGCTCAAGCGGGGTCGCAAAAAATTCAATTTGACGACTGGCTAAATCCGCAACAGGAGAAACACGGCTAATTTGTGCATTAAATGTGTTTGCTTGTCCTTGGAGTTGATATTCAATTTTTTGACCAATTTTGAGTGCGGCTTGTAAGTCGCTTGGTAATTTCGCTTGAATTTCTAATTGGTTCGGATCGACGACTTCAAATAAGGTTTGTCCTGCAGCCACAGTTTGCCCAGGCTCAACTTGACGTTGGGTAATGACACCTTGAATTGGACTGGTAATCGTGCCATCTTGATCGGCTTTTAGTGCAATATCGACATTGGCTTGTTGGGCGCGTACATTTTCCATTTGCGCACGATAATCTAACTGACTTTGCTCATATTCCACTTGTGAAATAAAACCCTGATCGAGCAAACGTTTTTTTCGTTGCATCATGTTGCGGGCTTGGTTGGCTTGCGCTTGCGTTGCAGCTAAATTGGCGCGAGCTTGTGCTAAACGCGCAGCATTATCCTGATTATTTAAGCGTAGCAAGGTTTGACCACGTTGTACGCTATCTCCCACTTTGACATAGGCTGAGGTTGCTGTGGCAGTCACCTGTGCTTGAATACTGCTTTGATTCACAGCACGCACTGTGCCTGTAAAGGCAGTTTTACTGATTGCGCTGCCTTGTTGTGGTGTCACTAAATCTTGCTGAATGAGTTCAATTTTTTCTGATACTGTTGTTTTATTTTCAGTTTCTGTTTTTTGGCAGGCACTCAGCAAAATACATAAACCGATTGCACCGATACGAAAAATGGGTAAATGCTGCCGATTAAACCTAACTGCGATACGCTGTGCAATGTGCATGCATATTTGTCCTTATTGATTGCCAAAATGACAAGGTAATTCAAATCAACTATTCAAGTGCTTTTAAGCGAGTAATAATTCTGTCGTATTCTGCTTGTGTATTTCGATAGCTTGTTTGTAAAGATTGAATCATATCTTTTTTAAGCTCGATGTTTTTTAAGTTATTGTCCAAATTGGTTTTTAGTTGTGCAGGCACAGGTTTGACCTTGCGTAAATATTCCATTTCTTGACGTTTAAAAGTAATACGGTCGTTTTGCAACTGTTTGAGTTGTTCTTGTTGGAAAATAATTTGCTTTTTAATATGCGCTAAAGCGTTATTACGTTTGGTGATTGCAGTTTGACTATTGGTATAGGCGTTTTTCAAACGCTGATCAGATTCCATTTGATACGCTTGAGCAGCACGTTGAGGGGCTTTTTTAATATCCGTTTCGGTGTTGTATGGACGTGCGCGCTGAATTACTTGCATGTTACGGTCTAATGCTTCATAACCATGACGAATATGATTAGGTGTCACATTACTACTAATATTTGCAACGCCATGTTGATCATAATAGCGATACCACACCGCTTTGTTCTGGCTGTCAGCCATGAGTGGGGCAGAGGGCAATAGCAGTAACGCAAGCATGCCCAATTTGAGTGACTGCTTATTTTGTTTTAATTTTACAGCGAGTGATTTTGCAAAAAAAGTGCTCACGTTGTCCCCCACAATAAAGTTGACTAAATTACTTAAATTACACGTAATAATAGTGTTATATTAGATCAAAATTAGGAATTAAAAAAATACAACCGATAAAAAATATCAATGGTCACAAGAAAGTGTGAGCGGTTTGGTGATAATGGTGTAAAAGTGTAGATTTACACTAAATATGTTCATTGAAACTACAAGTAAAGATATGTTAAAAATACGATCAATGTGTAAGATTTTTCTACTCAGTTGCTTGTACAAACAAAAATGGGAAGGGTCATTGAATGGACGATAAATTCCAAAATCTAAAAGTCATGGTGATTGATGATTCAAAAACCATTCGCCGTACAGCTGAAACACTTCTGCAGCGTGAAGGTTGTGAAGTGGTTACCGCAGTTGATGGATTTGAAGCTTTATCCAAAATTGCAGAATCAAATCCAGATATCGTATTCGTAGATATTATGATGCCACGCCTAGATGGTTACCAAACGTGTGCCTTAATTAAAAACTCGCAAAACTACCAAAACATTCCTGTCATTATGCTATCAAGTAAAGATGGTTTATTTGACCAAGCCAAAGGACGTGTAGTAGGTTCTGATGAGTATCTGACTAAACCATTTAGTAAAGATGAATTATTAAACGCCATTCGTAACCACGTGACAGCATAATTATTAGTTAGTTAGATTTATTGGGGAAAATAATGGCTCGTATTCTTATTGTAGATGATTCACCTACAGAAACATTCCGCTTCAGAGAAATCTTGACCAAGCATGGTTTTGAAGTCATTGAAGCAGCGAATGGTGCAGATGGCGTGACCATGGCGCAAGCTGAATTACCAGATTTAGTATTAATGGATGTGGTTATGCCAGGCGTGAATGGCTTTCAGGCAACACGTCAAATTTCGCGTGGTGACACCACCAAACACATTCCAATTGTAATTGTGAGTACCAAAGATCAGGCAACCGATCGTGTTTGGGGGAAACGCCAAGGTGCAAGCGATTACTTAACTAAGCCTGTTGACGAAAAACAATTAATTGATGTGATTAATCAACACCTTAATGCAGGATAAGCTATGGCTGCAAATGGTTTTATTGAATTGCTTCGGTTATCTAAACGTGGAAACAAAAACTACGTTAGTACCGAAAATGAGGTAAACCGCTGGTCAGGCATTGCTTTTGAGATGATGGGGCAATATTTCGTTGCTCCATTAGGAGAAGTTTCTGAGGTTATTTATCCACCGAAATATACGCCAGTGCCAAATACCCAACCTTGGGTAGTAGGTTTAGCGAATATTCGCGGAAGATTACTTTCAGTTTCAGATTTGGCACATTATGTTTCTGGGCAAAGCAGCCAATATTCACCTACTCAAAAAGTAATGTGTATTAGTCATAATGACCATTATGTCGGTTTAGTTGTAGATCAAGTTTTGGGTATACAGCACTTTAATAAGAAAAGTTTCTTTTCTAAACACAATGATTTAGATAGTAATTTACAAGAATATTGTCAGGGGTATTTTCACCAACATAACCAACAATGGCATGTTTTCTTATTTAGTCGTTTATTGCAAAACCCAAAATACATGAACGCATCTATAAAATTTATAAATTAACTGTCGCGCACCTAAAAAATGAAGGCGTCAATCGGGGAGAAGCTGCATGGGCTTTAAACTTAAAAAGAAAAATTCAGGCGAAGAAACCGTCCGTAAAGCAAGTGGTCCAGGTTTTTTTGCAAAATTACAGGCGCGAACAGAAGAGTTTGCGAGTGTATTTGGCGAAACAGAAAAATCTAAGCCACTTATTTTAGGCGCAGCTTTTTGTATCATCTTATCGCTTTTCCTGTTGTTATACCTTTTTTATAGCGTGCCGCGTAATAACGATTTTACCCGTAGTTTGGGTGATTTACGTCTGTTGTCACAAACCATTTCACGTCAAGCAACCGAAGCGACTGCATCAGGTACGCCTGAATCTATTAAAAACTTAACAGATTCACAAAAAGCCTTTGCTGCTCACTTAGAAACAGTGAAGGATATTCATGCCAGCACAGATACACTGCGTGAAGTGGAAACACAGTGGAAATCGGTTTCTGAAAATATTGATTTGATTGCTTCGCAACAAAAAATCATTAACCAACTCTATGACACCAACATTGCAATTGGTGAAACCATTCCGGGTATTCAGGCTGAATATAACTTGATGGTTGACCAAATGGCACGTCAAGACATGCCAAGTAGCCAGGTGGTTATTGCAAAGAACCAAGTATTCATTGCAGAACGTATTTTACGTTCAATCAGTTCTGTATTAACAGGTACAGACAGTTCACGTGAATCTGCAGATGACTTTAGTGCCGATACCGAAACGTTTGGTGCTTACTTGGCAGCACAGTTAAATGGTAGTGCGGAACTTGGTGTACAACGTATTACTCAAGAAGATTTACGTAGTTCATTAGAAGGTATTCAAGCAGAATATGAAGATGTATTGAAATCTGCTGCTGCAACAGTTTTAAATAACTCAACACAAATTGTAAAAGTACGTCAGGCATCATCTTCTATTTTTGATCAGTCAGATAAGCTTTTAACCAATTTAAATAAATTGTCTAGCAGTTCAGGTTGGTCTATTGCAATTCCTGCAATTGGCTTAATTGCAGCATTACTTGCGTTCTTATTCTGTGTATTCAAACTCTTAAGCTTACGTGGTGAAGCCGATAAAGCTCGCGTGGTTCGTCTACAAGATGAATATGACCGTAACCAGAACGCGATTTTACGTTTACTCGATGAGATCGCCGACCTTGCAGATGGTGACTTACGTTCATACGCAACAGTATCGGAAGACTTCACGGGTGCAATTGCCGACTCGATTAACTTCGCAATTGACCAATTACGTGACCTTGTATCGCGTATTCACGAAACATCGCACGAAGTTGCACAATATACGGCAACCACACAGAACATTACCAACCAGCTTGCTGAAGCATCTGAGCATCAGGCGCAAGAAATTGCAGGTGCATCTGCCGCAATTAACGAAATGGCAATGTCGATTGACCAAGTATCTGCCAACGCTGAAGAATCAGCAGCGGTAGCAGAACGTTCAGTACATATTGCATCGAATGGTGCAGACGTTGTAAACCGTTCAATTGAAGGTATGGATATCATTCGTGAGCAGATTCAAGAAACCTCTAAACGTATTAAGCGTTTGGGTGAATCTTCACAAGAGATTGGTAACATCGTTGCCTTGATTAACGATATTGCCGACCAAACTAACATCTTGGCATTAAACGCAGCAATTCAGGCGTCTATGGCGGGTGAAGCAGGTCGTGGTTTCGCAGTCGTAGCCGACGAGGTACAGCGTCTAGCGGAACGTTCAGCATCTGCAACCAAGCAGATTGAAACACTGGTTAAAACCATTCAGACCGATACCAACGAAGCCGTAATTTCGATGGAACAAACCACATCAGAAGTTGTGCGTGGTGCGAACTTATCTAAAGATGCGGGTGTTGCACTGGATGAGATTCAAACGGTATCGACCAACCTTGCGAAATTGATTTCTAACATTTCGGATGCTGCAAAACTTCAGTCTGCTTCTGCAGGTCACATTGCAACCACGATGAACGTTGTACAGGAAATTACCTCGCAAACGACCAGTGCAACTTTCGATACTGCACGTTCGGTATCTGAGTTGGCCAACATGGCAGAATCATTACGTGAATCTGTAACTGACTTTAAACTACCTGAATAAGCGGGATTCCAGCTTGGGGAAAGGTGTACCTATACACAGTTATGGGTACACCATCATTCAGAGATAAAGCATCGCAAAGATGAACTTAACTTTTGGGTTAGGGGCATTCAGGATGGTTACAATTAAGTTGAAGTGCCTTTTGGTGCTGAAAACGTAAGAAGCCTTAGCTATGAAAGAAATATTAAAAAATTTAGTCGAAACAATGACGCTTCCTGAAGATAGTTATCTTGAGCAAGATGCGGAAATTCTTGAAATTTTTGTCGAAGAAATTGAAGAAATCTTCGAAGAATTAAATCCATTATTTACAACTTGGTTTGCGAACCCAACAGATCAAGAAACTTTAGTGACTATTCGTCGTCACTTTCACACTTTAAAAGGCTCGGGTCGCATGGTGGGTGCGAAGTCTGCGGGCGAATTGGCATGGACGGTTGAAGATACTTTAAACCGTGTGCTTTCGGGTGCGGTAACACTCAATACTGATATTCAAAAATACGCAAAAACTGTTTTAAATATTTATCAATACAAGCTTTATCCAATTTTTAAGCAAGTCGGTTTAATTGATCTTGATTTACGCCCATTGGTGCTTTTAGGACAACAATTACAGCAAAACCAAAGTCCTGAACCTGCATTGGAAGAGTTGCTGATTTTAGCGGATCAACTGACTGCAACTGATATGCCGACAGGACTAGAATTGGCGGATGCTGCAGTTGAAACAGCAGCTGTCGCAGCAGTTGAATCATCTGAAGATGTAATGACTGCTGAAGAAATGCTGCATACAGAAGTTGAACAAGAAGCGGCTGCTGATGCGAGTCTATTGGCTGAAACTCTGGCTATTTTTGTAGAAGAAGCTGAAGAGCATTTAGCGACCATTGATCAGTTCTTGGCGCAAGATCAGATTCACTCACAAGACTATAATGGCTTAATCCGTGCTTTACATACACTGCGCGGCAGTTCGTCTATGGCGCAAATTGATCAAGTTTTTCAAGCCAGTTCTAAAGTTGAAAACTTGTTTAAAACGTTTGTACAAGATGAAATTGAATCTACATCAAAAGAAACTGCGCTGTTGGTGCAATATGCAGAATTTGTCCGGGATTATCTGCATGTACTTCGTCAAGGTCACTGTGATGGTTTAGATGTAATCTATGCAACTTTTAATAAAGCATGGGATAGCTACGGCTTTAGCACCAGCGATACAGAAGACTCTAATCCTCAAGGTTTAGTATCGAAGCTAATCGAACTGAATATTGATCGTTTACTTGATGCCGAATTTGAATTTGATAAATTGGCGCAAGCGCAATTCCCAAGCTATTTAGAAGAACTCAGCGCACAAGCACAATTATTGGTAGAGCATACCGATAACCGTGCGTCTGTGGGTATCCATCAATTTACTGAAGAACTTAAAGCCGCTTACGACAGTGTTTTAGCCAAGCCAATCTTGCTTAACTCTGAATATGGTTATGAGTTATTTGCACAGGCGCGCGCACCAAGAGTTTATTCATTTATTCGATACCTTGGCTGCGGGACAGCGTGTTACGGTTACAGAAGACATTCAGAAAACCTTAAATGACTTAACTGCATTTGTGCAGCAAGACATTGATGCAATTGCACTTGAAGATGCTGAAACATCAGTGAGCGACAATGCTGTAGAAACAACAGTTGTTGCAGAACCTGAAGCGGTGCCTGCTGCAGTTGCTAGCGAAAATTCGGGCACAGTGAATTTGGCGCAATTGTCACAACGTATTGCATCAGATCAACAAAACATGCATGCCGATGATGCCAACAAAGACTTCGATCCTGACTTGCTGGATATCTTCTTGGAAGAAGCAGAAGAGCTTTTGGTGGGTATGGATGAAGATGTTAATACTTGGTCAAAAGACGCCAGCGATACTTCGGCTTTAAACAACTTAATGCGTTATTTGCACACTTTAAAAGGTGGTGCAAATATGATTTCTGCGACGCATATTGGTTTAATTGCACACAACCTTGAGTCGATTTACGAGCGTATCATTAACAACCAAATTGTTGTTTCACCTGCGTTAATTCAAATTATTCGTTTGGTGCAAGATGATATTGCAGACCGTATTCAGACCATTCGTGATGAGCGTGTGGACTATGCTGCGCCAGAGTCGATTGCAATTTTAGGCAACATTGTTAGCTTGGCACAAGGCGATGCAGATGTGTCAGTTGCAAGTGCGACAACCGCAGCGCAGCCTGAACAGACTATTGAGGCAGTAGAAGAGGTTGATGCACAGCCTGAGTTGGCGGTAAAAGCGTTGCAAGATACAACTGCAGATTTAGCTGAAGATGACGCAGTTATTGCTGATGATGCACATTTTGAAGACGCTGCTGCTACGGTATTTGAGCCGATCACAGAAACTGCAAGTCTTGAAGCAAGTGCTGAATCTGAAGATGAGCAATTACATTCAATTGTGGTTGAGACTTTCCGAGAAGAAGCGGAAGAAATTTTGGATGCTGCAGATCAGCGCTTGAAACAATGGTTTGAACAGCGTAGTGACCGAAGTATCTTGCTTCAATTACAACGTGCGGCGCACAGCTTAAAAGGCGGTGCACGTATGGCTGAAATTGAGTCTGTTGCGCAAATCGCCTATCAACTTGAAAGTGCCTTTGAACAGTTTGCTGTGCATCAATTTAACTCAAATGTTTATGATGCTTTATTGCAAACCACGTTGGCGTGGTTGCGTGATGCAATCTTCAAAGCAGATTACAGCAATTATGACAGCTTAAAATCTAGCTTGTCGGCGATGCAGTTTGTAGATGTATCTGCGCAATTGCCCGAGCGTTTAACGCATACCGACTTGTTATCGCCAAGCCGTAGTTATGAGTTTGTTCAGGGTGATGGTACAGAGCCACCTGCAATGTCGGGTGAGTGGGGCGAAACCACACAGCTGGATAATAGCAATGAGATGATTCGTATCTCTGCCGATTTAGTCGAGAAGATGATTGACTTGTCAGGCGAGAACTCGATTAACCGTTCACGTATTGAAATGGAGCTTGGGCAACTAGGCGGTACGTTGAATGAGATGGAATTGGCGATTAAACGTCTTGCCGATCAGTTACGCCGAATGGAAGGCGAGCTGGAATCGCAAATTATTGCCAAGCATGGTTCTGAAAACTCACGTTATGCAGACTTTGACCCATTAGAGATGGACCAATATTCATCGTTGAATCAGTTGTCTAAATCTCTGGCGGAATCTGCATCGGACTTGGTGGACTTTAAGAGCACCTTGGCTGAAAAAATTCGTGATGCCGAAGGTTTGTTATTACAACAATCACGTATTCAGGCTGAAATTCAAGAAAGCTTGATGCGTACACGCCTTGTACCATTCTCACGTTTATTGCCACGTTTACAACGTATTGTGCGTCAGACTTCATCGACCTTAAACCGTCCGACAGAACTGGTGGTTTATAACACTGAAGGTGAATTAGACCGTACCATTCTAGAGCGTTTGGTGACACCGTTTGAACACATGCTGCGCAACGCGGTCGACCATGGGATTGAAGACCCTGCACAACGTGCTGCAGCCAATAAACCTGAAGTTGGTAAAATTGAACTGAACATTACCCGTCAAGGCACAGATGTTGTGGTGACTTTTGTGGATGATGGTAAGGGTATTGATGATGCCAAGATTAAAGAAAAAGCATTGAGCTTAGGTTTAATCAAAGCCGATCAGAATTTAGATAAAAACGAAATTCTGCAATACATTTTCCACCCAGGCTTTACAACAGCACAATCGGTTACACAAATTTCAGGTCGTGGCGTTGGTTTAGACGTGGTGCAAAGTGAGATTAAGGCGCTCGGCGGTCACGTTTCTGTAGATTCAACATTAGGTCAAGGCACAACCTTTAGTATTCGTGTACCAACGACGGTTGCGGTATCCGATGCCTTAATGGTTAAAGTTGGTGATCAACAATTTGCTGTACCGTTGGCGCAAATTGACCGTATTGTACGTATTGCACCAACCACTTTGGAATCTTACTTCAACAGCAATGAAGATTTCTTCCAAATTGACAACCAGAACTACAAGTTACGTTACTTATCTGAGTTCGTTGGCAATCAGCCATTACCGCGTTTAAGCCATGTGGGTCATTCACTACCTGTTCTGTTAATTAAAGGCAGCACAGGTCAAACCATTGCTTTACTAGTCGATCAGTTGATTGGTTCGCGTGGTCAAATTGTTGTGAAACCAATTGGACAACAGTTCTCAAGCATTGGTGCAATTGCAGGCGCAACTATTTTGGGTGATGGTCAAGTTTGTTTGATTTTGGATGGTCAGAACATTGCCCGTCAAATTCTTGCAACGCAACGTACTAAACAAGCCAGCGATCAACGTGATAGCCAACGTCGTGATACACGCCGCTTAATTATGATTGTGGATGACTCAGTCACCGTACGTAAAGTAACTTCACGTCTGCTTGAGCGTCAAGGTTATGACATCGTGACTGCCAAAGATGGTGTCGATGCCATGGAGCAGCTTGAAAACGTCAAACCTGACTTGATGTTACTGGATATTGAAATGCCACGTATGGATGGTTTTGAGGTGACTAACCTTGTACGCCACCACGACATGCATAGCAATCTGCCGATCATCATGATTACGTCACGTACAGGTGAAAAACACCGCGAACGAGCGTTTAGCTTGGGTGTGACGCACTACATGGGTAAACCGTTCCAAGAGGCAGAATTGCTTGCCAATATTGAACAATTATTAGCAGTTAGTCAGGGGTAAACGATGAGTCAGACGAATAGTCCAAATTTACTCGGGCAAATCAGTCAGCAAGAGCTGCAACATTTAATTACCGTATCTACCGGTTTTATTGATGCTTATATTGTTGAATGTCATGGTAAACAACCGATGCTGATACCTCAAAATATTGTGTTGTCAGCGCTGGATAACGCCACTCAAGTTAAAACTGTGGAATGGCACGAATCGCAATTGCCTGTTTATGCAGTCAATGACCCAGAGAAAAAAATGGGCGTGGCACTGGTCATTGAAGGTGATGAAATGGAGCAGCGTTTTGCTTTGATGTGCAATGAAATGCCTAAAACACTGCGCTTGCGTATTTCTGAAGTAGTGGATGATGACCAACAAACCACGACTGATCCTGCGGTATTCCAATATGTCCGTATGGGTGAGCAGGTCTTTCATGTACCAAATTTACAATACATTCAAGAAAACTTGACGGCTTAAACGCAATTTTTCTCCGTTGTAAAATAGAAAAGGAACTCAAAATGGAGTTCCTTTTCTGCTTCATGCAACTAATCTTATAGGGTTTAAGTCAATAACCCTTCCAAAATCTGTTTATAAATTTCTGCTAATGGCTCTAAATCAGCCACATCAACATGCTCGTTAATTTGGTGAATGGTGGCATTGAGTACGCCTAATTCCAACACTTGCGCACCTGTTGGCGCAATAAAGCGACCATCAGATGTACCGCCACTGGTCGATAATTCTGTTTCAACACCTGTGACATTGCGAATGGCTTGACGTGCAGCATTAACCAATTCACCTACAGGGGTTAAAAATGGCAAACCTGAAAGCGTCCACTCGATTTCATAATCCACTTGATGGCGATCTAAAATTTCCAAGACGCGAGCTTTTAGTTCATCTGCAGTCACTTCAGTCGAATAACGGAAGTTAAAGGTCACCGTCATATTGCCAGGGACAACATTGGTCGCGCCTGTTCCTGCTTGAATATTTGAAATTTGAAATGAGGTGGCAGGGAAGTATTCATTGCCATGATCCCACACCGTTTCACAAAGTTCCGAAATCGCTTTAGACGCGGTATGAATCGGGTTAATTGCCAAGTGTGGATAAGCCACATGACCTTGTTTACCCTTTACCGTTAAGACACCATTAAGCGAACCGCGACGCCCATTTTTAATAATATCGCCTAATTTATGGGTACTTGAAGGTTCACCCACCAAACACCAAGTCATTTTTTCATGACGTGCTTCCAACGTTTCTACAACTTTTACGGTGCCGTTAATAGAGGGGCCTTCTTCATCTGAGGTGATTAAAAAGGCAATTGAGCCTTTGTGGTCAGGATGTTTGGCGACAAAGCGTTCAGAGGCAACGACCATGGCTGCCAATGCTGTTTTCATGTCGGCACTGCCACGACCATAAAGTTTGCCATCACGAATTTCAGGTACAAATGGATCGGTATTCCATGCGTCTAAATTGCCTGTCGGTACAACATCTGTATGACCTGCAAAGCAAAAGACAGGTGCTTCTGTACCTTTACGCGCCCAGAGGTTATCTACATCGTCAAAACGCATAGATTCAATCTTAAATCCAATTTTTTCTAAGCGTTCTGCCATGAGGTTTTGACAGTTGTGATCGACAGGAGTGACAGACGGTTGGCGTAAAAGCTGAAGGCTTAAATCCAGAGTAGCAGAAGAGGTCATGAGAGTTTCAGACGTTTATCAAGAGTAAGTGCTAATAATAGGGGAATAATGCAACAAAAGTGAAATTTTAGCGTGAAAAAACCTTGTCCGAGAACAAGGTTTTTTGTGGTTTTTGTGAAGATATTCGTGAAATACTCAGAATTATTTGCGAATTTCTTGTTGGGTTTTTTCAGCAGTGTTACTCACCGCATGACCTGCAGAAGATACGTCTTCGCCCACGCCTTTAATTGTATTACAACCCGTTAAAACAAAGGTTAATAGCAGTGAAGTCACTAGAATTTTTTTCATGATCATCTCCAATATGCTCTAGATAGATTATTTTGATGTGTTTTTTAGCTTAGGAAATAAACAGAATAATAAATAGGCAACTTTTATGGTGCTTACGTAATAAAATGTTGAAACAGTTATTCAGCGTGTTAAAGGGGGATAGCTAATCAGCGGTGCAGCACGATACATATAAAATTGTGAATGTGCCGCCCGATAATACAAGCCATCTCCCCACCATTGATTCGGTAGGCTACTGGCTTGAGCATTTTGACAAATCCATTCATGACGTTGTAGGCGATAAAACCGTTCTGCTTGGGCAGGAATATCACTCCCCCAAAGACCTAAACGACGAGCGCGATTAATCCAGTGTGGCGTAAGTGTTGTAGATGATTGTGCCAAGTGATGTATGGTGAAATACAATTGTCCTTTGAGTACAGCAAAACGGCGTTGAATCGGCACATCCAAGGCTTGCTTAAATTGAAATTGCTTTTGACTAAAATGATTCAGTTTACGCGCCAAAGTATCGGAGCGGTTTAAACCATACCAGTGTGCCAAAGAGCAATCCGCTTCGGCTAAATAGTATTTTAATGCGACTTCCCAATGTTCAACCTGCTGTGTGCCATGGTTGTGCAGTAAAAAATCCAGTTCACCCACAGTTTTAGCGCCATCAATAATTTGAATACTGTGTCCCAATAATTCGAAGGGATGATAATCACGATCACGCAGCCAAAACCACATCAGCATTTCAAAGCGTAAGCCTAAACGGGTGCTTTTCAGTTGATTTAAAAAGTCGTACACTGCTTCTGGATGTGAATCTAAATAGGCTAAACGTGATTGATAAGCGTGATAATGCTGCTGCCAAAAAGTATCTGAATGGAATTCAAAAGCATGTTGAATGGGCAATTGCTCAGGCACAGCACATAAAATATTCGGACTTGCCACACTAAAAGCCAACTGACGGATGAGTGGGGTTTTGTAGGTCAGCCATACTTCGGGCAGAAGTTCGGGTTGATACAACTCAATCATTATGAATCCATGCTGAAAAATGCAGAATTACAACGGAAAATTAAAAAACGCTTTATACTACCGCAATTCGTAGTTTAGGACAGTGGTATGCAAAGCTTGTTATGGCGAAGTTTAGTGGTGATCTTTGTCATCCTTGGCTTTATTGGTGCATTGTTGCCGGGTATGCCTACTACAGTTTTTTTGATTTTAGCAGCTTGGGCATCGTCACGCGGTTGGCCGCAAATGGACAACTGGTTACTGAATCATCCTAAATATGGCAGTACACTCAGAGATTGGCGCGCCAATGGTACTGTACCGCGTAAAGCCAAATGGTTTGCAACGATCATGATGAGTATTAGTGCCGTGATCATGCTGTTCACAACTGCGCCCGTTGCGGTCAAAATTTTTACCAATACCACCATGTTGGTGGTGTGTATTTGGTTGTGGTTACGTCCTGAACCACAGCCGCCCACGAAAGAAGAAGAATAGGGTAGCGCAATGTCTTTTTTATACACACAAGCAGATATTTTGATTGATTTAGCCGAGCAAACTTTATATTTGCCGAAGCATCAGAAACTCTACGTCATCTCGAGTGGTGTGAATGGCATTGGTGAAACTGAAAATAGTGGTAAAACACCACGTGGCTGGCATGAAGTCGCTTTAAAGTTTGGTGAAAATGAACCTGAAAATGCAGTGTTCATTGCACGTCAACCGACAGGGGAAATTTACAATTTAGATTTAGCTGAACAATTTCCTGAACGAGACTGGATTTTGAGCCGCATTTTATGGCTCAGTGGTTTGCAAGAAGGTTTTAATCAAGGCATCGGCTGCGATACTTTTCAGCGTTATATTTATATACATGGCACACCAGACACAGAACCGATGGGCATTCCTGCATCGCATGGCTGTATTCGGATGCGTAACCACGATATTTTAGAATTGTTTGAACTGATTCCAGAAAAAGCCTTGGTTTATATTTCTGAACACAAGCTAGATTTAAATAGCTTAGGGTTGCTTGGTTGATGGTGCGTTGATGGTGCGAGTTAATTGAATAAAGTTGTATCTATCACAACATAAAAAACCAACATATTGAGCAGATAGATTGCAGAGCTAACAAGTTGAAAAGCACATTAATTTTGCTTGAAAACTAAAATAACTTGCAGAATTTGTTTGTTTTTATAGCGGATCACCTATTTTTTAATCACTCAGTCACAAAAAACTGAAAACAAGCCGAAAAGCGTTTGACAGGCGGTAAAGATTCTCTATAATGCACCTCACAAACGATAAAGACGTTAAGGGCGCTTAGCTCAGTTGGTAGAGCGTCTGCCTTACAAGCAGAATGTCGGCGGTTCGATCCCGTCAGCGCCCACCAAGCCTTTACGTTATAGATTCTTACGTGCAGCGGTAGTTCAGTTGGTTAGAATACCGGCCTGTCACGCCGGGGGTCGCGGGTTCGAGCCCCGTCCGCTGCGCCACTTAAGATTCTTTAACCATTGTTTGTACCACAATAGTGACTTTGTGTAAGTGCAGCGGTAGTTCAGTTGGTTAGAATACCGGCCTGTCACGCCGGGGGTCGCGGGTTCGAGCCCCGTCCGCTGCGCCATTTACATAAAATTGCTTTTGAGGGCGCTTAGCTCAGTTGGTAGAGCGTCTGCCTTACAAGCAGAATGTCGGCGGTTCGATCCCGTCAGCGCCCACCAGATTCTTTTGCGATGCAGCGGTAGTTCAGTTGGTTAGAATACCGGCCTGTCACGCCGGGGGTCGCGGGTTCGAGCCCCGTCCGCTGCGCCATTCAAAAGAAAAGTTTAGGTTGCCTGATAGACTTAAACTGAAATGATGCAAAGTTTGACAGTTTTGCAAAATCAGAACAAAATATTGTTTTGATCTTATCAGGGCGCTTAGCTCAGTTGGTAGAGCGTCTGCCTTACAAGCAGAATGTCGGCGGTTCGATCCCGTCAGCGCCCACCATATTTTAGTATTTATGCTTGGCATACATACAAAAAAGACCTTAATTGCTTACGCAATTACCGTTGCAGCGGTAGTTCAGTTGGTTAGAATACCGGCCTGTCACGCCGGGGGTCGCGGGTTCGAGCCCCGTCCGCTGCGCCATTTTTCATTCCCTGATGTGAAAAATGTATTTCAAAGTTCAAGACGACGTTCTTTGCTTGTCTTGCATCATAAAAAATAACGATGTTATTTTTTAATCTTCAGGGCGCTTAGCTCAGTTGGTAGAGCGTCTGCCTTACAAGCAGAATGTCGGCGGTTCGATCCCGTCAGCGCCCACCATATCCTTTCATCCTCATTTATCTTATATTACTTGCGTATTGCAATAAATTCGCCTAAAATTTTTATTTAATAATAATACTAATATCCGTGACTTATGCGAAATCCTTATCAACGTAAAGCTGCATCTAAGCAAGCAACGCAAACTTATAATGCACAAGATATTTACAAGCAATTTATTGAGACCATTGTGTCTCAGGGGCATGTTTTTGCATTGTATGAAGATGGCTGGGCGCTCTGTGCCACGCCTACAGGGCAACGTGCTTTTGCAATGTGGCAAAATAAAAGTCTGGCAAAACTGTTAATTAAAGACAATTGGGCCAATTATCAAGTCGAAGAAATTTCACTGAAAGATTTTATTGAAAAAGTGATTCCATTTTTACGTCAGGAAGCCACCAATATTTCGATGAATCTAAGCCCAGAAGGGCAGAATGTATTGGTTGCCCCTGAAAAGTTATTGCTTGATCTAAAAAATTATTTGTATCAGGTGTATATGCAAAAACCTGAATTTTTTAAAGATATGCAAATTCCTTTACCACGCTCGATACGTTTGAATTAAGCGATCTGCTTGCTAGATTTTATTTTTAATACTCATTCAGCAGCCAACCACTGATATAAGCAAAATACTCGCGTAACCATGCGTTATAGCGGGTATAGAGTGGTGTCGTTGCACTGAGCATGCTGAACTGTGTGTATCCTTGTCGTTTGGCAATGGCTGCTGCACGTGGTGTGTGAAAGTCGCTGGTGACAATTATAATCGGTTGGGTTTTATCTGTGCCTAATGTATGCAGCAAGGGCTGACTGTTTTTCAAATTAAATGCCGTACTGGTGCTTTGGGTTTCCAAGATAATGTGTGATGCTGCAATTGCATAACGTTGTTGCAAATAATTAGACATCACCTGTGCTTCAGTGAGTTGTTCCGCAAATGCAGGGCCACCACTAACAATGAAATAACTTTGAGGATGCTCCAAGGCATACGCGGCTGCAGTATCCAGTCGTTTGGCGAGCGTGGGCGATGGTTGTCCATTTTCAATGCCACTGCCGAGTACAATCACCACTTTAGCATTGTTGGTTACAGTATTTTGCTGCTGTGTACTGAAATGAATATAAGTAAAAAAGATCAGCAGGCTGATGCACCACAGCCAAAATACGCCCCAACCGAATTTCCACAGCCAATCTAAGCGTGTATGTTGTTTTAAGTAGCTTTGAATCCAAGTATAGAAAATGGCATAACACAGCAGCATCATGCCTATTAAAACAGGTAAAACGGTGCCGAAATGAATTTTCTTTAAGCTGATGAGATAGGCACCATCCAATACTAAAATTAATCCAATTAGGCTACTCAATATTCTTTTAAATAGACTAAATTGTGTTTGTACGTGACTTGCTTGCATGCCTTGCATAATTTTATTGTACTGTGATGCTGTACAAACAGTATAGCCGAAGCTGCTGAAAAATTTTGCCTCAACTGAATTATGTTTCGGCTGAGGCTATGGATAAAACTTGGGTGAATTGCCAAGTTTTAGCTATAGAGCTACAGCGCAAGCCATTTAAAAAGTGTCAACAAATCCTAATACACATCTCGGCGATAACGTCCTTGCTGACGTAATTGTTCCAGTTGAGTCTCACCCAAAATATCTTTTAAGGCTTGGTCGACATCACTGGCCATGCCTTGAATGCTACCGCAGACATAAATCACGGCATTTAGTTCAATCCAGCGTTTTAATTCTTCAGCCTGTTCGCGTAACTTATGGTGTACATAGACTTTTTCGGCTTGATCACGGGAAAAGGCCAAATCAAGGCGTTGTAGCATACCTGTGCTTTGCCAAGCCTCGATGGTGTGCTGATAAAAGTAATCGTGCGCTTGCTGACGTTCACCAAAAAACAACCAGTTTTGGGTGTAATTCAGGCGGGTACGTGCATGCAATAAGCTCATTAATCCTGCAAGCCCTGTACCGTTGCCAATACAAATAATTGGGCGGTCATCATCAATTAAATGGAAAGATGGATTATTGCGAATGCGTAATGCGATATTTTGCCCAAGTGCAGCATGTGCAGTTAACCAACCTGAACCTAAGCCAAGCTCGCCTTGAGCATCGAATTTTTGACGCACCACAAGTCTTAAAACCTGTTGTGAAGGAATACTGGCAATTGAATATTCACGACTAGGCAAGGGTGAAAGTTGTGCCAATAATTCATCCGCAGTTTTAAATGTCTGAATTGGCGCGGTGAGGTCTTTATCTGCCAAAGCCTGTACTAAGGTTTGCTGACCATCAGCAAGAATTGTATTGGCATCGAGTTGATGCTGTTTTAAAAAGGCGTGAATCCGTGCAGTGCTGTTTTCAGGCTGAATTTCTGCAATATCACCTGCAGACCAATGCACATCATGTTGTGCTAACAGTTCAATATTGAAGGCGGGTGCGCCTAAACTGTTGGGATTTAGCAAGTCACGTTGCTGTAAGGTCCATGTATCAAAAGTTTTTTCGATATGCATACTTGGTAAGTCAAGTTGTGTGACCTGTACCAAAGCCTGATTCCAACGCTGTATGTCTGCAGGATTGGCATTATTTACTTCAATGGTATTGAACAAGGCATGTGCTTGATTACGTTGCAGCCATGCAGCAATCGTATGTCCAAAACGGCAGTAATGATCTGCATATTCACGTGAACCTAAAGCCAGTACTGCATAACGCAAATGACTCAGGTCACAGGTTTGCGGTAGGATTTTTTTCACAAAACTTGATGTCAAATCGGGTGCATCACCTGTGCCATAGGTGCTGGCAATACATAACAGTTGGGTGGTGTTTTTAAGGTCTTCAAGGCTGAGATGTTGCAGAGCTTTGACTATGACAGGTTGATGTGCCTCTTGCAGACTAGTTGCAGTACGCCATGCCAATTGTTCGGCAGTACCTGTTTGGCTGGCATAGACGATGAGCCAGTGTTCAGCATTTGGGTCGATCTGAAATTGAGTGTGGATTTGACGTGCAGCAAGAGTCAAACGCTTTTGTTTACGACGTTTTAAATACAACATCCAGCCTGTGATGAAAAATAGTGGCATCATCAAGGCAGAAAGCATTGCCAAAAATTGATAAACAGGCCCAAAGAAACTACCGCGATGCACAGGCAGCATACTGCTCATGATTTTTTCATTAAGCCGTTTGTCTACATATAATTCAAGTTGAGTAATACGTGCTTGTTGATAATCAAAAGTTGCCCTATTGCGGGCACGTTCATGTTGTGGAATGGCATCGACAAAGTTGATTTCAATTTCACTATTGGCATGTTTAGGCACATTAAAAGTGATGCTGGAATAATCCTGTCCCAATTGCTGCGGGAAATGCTGCCATGCCTGAGTCAATGCAAGATTGATTTGTGCCTGATCCAGTGTATTTTGTTTGGCTGGTTTTGTGGTATTTGGGCGATGTTCCGCAGTCTGCATTTGCGCAGCTTGATGGAGTGCTTGAGCATTTGAATTTACAGGTTTGTTGCGTCCATCTGCTTGCAATTGCGCTTGTGGTCTTTCCACACCCATGACTTTAAACATGCCATTGCGCCACCACTCATACGACCAATACAGTCCTGTGCATGCCAAAACTAGATAGAAAATCACGACCCACGTGCCCACTACGGCATGTAAGTCCCAAATAAAATTACGTCCTTTTAATTGAGGTTTGAGCGCAAACCATTGTTTAAATGAATGGCGTTTCGGCCAGCGTAGGTAAATGCCACTTAACACAAAGAACAACAACATGAGGGTACATGCGGCTGTAATTTGTTTACCAATAGGCCCTACGGTTAAGTTGCGGTGTAATTGCTGAATAAACTGGAAAAATTCACGTCCCCGAATTTCAGGCAACACTGCTGCCGAGTAAGGATTAATCAGGATATTTTGTCCACGTTTTGCACCTTCTTTCGCAATATTGATGGTTGAAGATGCAGCTGGGTCTTTTGCAACGGTGATGCTATTAATTTTATAGTCAGGTTGGGTACGCTGAAAATGTTGATAAATTTCTGCAGGGCTTAGTTTGGCTTTCTGCTCAACTTGTACCTGATAACTGTTCGGATTCATCCATTTTAGAATTTCTTGTTCGTAGGAATAAATCGCACCTGTCACGCCCATGAGTGACAAGATCAGTCCTGCAGTAATACCAAGGAACCAGTGAATTTGGAAAAAGGCTTTCTTCAGCATAAGCGTTGGTTGTTGAGTATGAATTGTGATGCAGAATAATGCAGAGATGAAGTTAATGCAAATGCTATTTATTCTCATTATCGTTCATTGTTTTAATTTTAAGCAAAAAAAACCTCCATCACAGGGGATAGAGGTTTATTTTTAAATAGGGATATTTAGATTTGCTTGGCTTCGCCTGCAGCTTCAGTCAAATGCTTGCGAATGGTGTTGAACGAAAAGTTCTTGCTGTCCATACGCTTAGGCAGAATATAAGCACCTTGCTGACCTTTTACTTTGAAGTTCATCAAGATAAACTCAGGGGTATTGTACCATTCATACACATCTTTCCAGCCAATTGCACCCACGCCTTCTTGAGCGCCCATTTGCTGACGCATCACGATACCGTGCGGCTGTACGCCTAAACGAATCCCTTTAATTTCTTGAACAGGAAATTCATTCATTTTTCGCTTAACGTACCATTCCAAGCCGTATTTACGCACGAGCAGGTAGAGCACCACACAGACAATGGCAACCCAGCAGAAAATTGTCGAATAATTTTTTAATAGCAGAATGCCTAAAATGGAAAGGGCAACAATCACACCCATAATAATCCATGCTTTCATGCCAATTTTATTGGTACTGCGCCAAATTACCAGTTGTGCGTGACGTTGTTCTTCTTCAGAAACTTCGTAGATCACAGGCTGTAGGGTATAGGCGTATAAACTTTTCGCGGTCATAGTGAAACTAACAAATTTAAAACTATAAAAAGTTTAGCATTAATTGCTGTCATGCAGTGAGTATATTGTCGCAAAATCATGCTAAGGTCGGTGAATACTTGTGCAGCTTAGGGCGAATAAGTAGGCACTGACCGTTTGCAGGATTGTTTATAAAGACGCCAGTTCAGTTGCGTCCTGATCATGTTCGTGGCTTAAACTTTGTTTTAAGCGACTTAATTGTTGCAAGATACTCATCATCAAAGATAATTGCTGCAAAATAATTAATGATTTTTGATCTTCTTCTTTGTTTTGGCTTAAACGCTGACGAATGGTTTGCAACATGTTGTGTGCACTTAAATCTGGCGTTTCATCTTTCAGTAAAGCACCTTGAATATCGTCCATTGCTTGATCGAGCAGCTGCAAGACTTCCTGATCGTCAATTTTGTCACGATGCGCACCAAGTGCAGCAATATAGCTAATAAAGGTGTGATTTAGACACAAGAACTCAAAGGCTTGAGCTTTTTGATTGGGGTCAAAATCAGGTTCGGTGGCGAGTGTTGAAATCAGTGAAGCAACTTCTGCATCGGTATTATGAGCAGCACGGCGCACGACACGATAATTCAAACCGTTGTTGCGTCCATTTTTATATTGTTCAATCACTTCTGCCAAATAGCCACATTGCGCGGTGAGTGAGCGGCGAATCGTGCGTGATAAACGACGGAATTTCCAATCGGGGAAGATAAAACTCACGCCAAACCATGCTAGCGCACAACCAATTAAGGTATCGACCATACGTGGCACAGCTGCGGCATAGCCCAAACCTTCTAGGTTAAAATTCATCAGCGCCAAAATGGTCATAAAGGCAGTGGCTTGTGCATATTGTTTACTGCGCAATTCAAAGAACAACATGCCACTAATCACTAAAACCAGTAATTGCCCTTCAACGGACGGTACAAAATATAAAATGGTGTAGCCGACTACAATCCCTGCTAACGTCCCAATAATACGCAAACGTAAACGCCGTTTGGTGGTGTTAAAGTTAGGCTGCATCACAAACAGGGCGGTCAGTAAAATCCAGTAGCCATATTGAATGTTGGTGACTTGCACAAAAATATAGCCAATCAACAGCACAATCGACAAACGAATGGCGTGGCGGAACAAAACCGATTCGGGGGTTAAATGCTGCTTAATCCGAATGACAATATCATCCCAACTTTTTAAGTCATCATCTTTCAGTTGCTGTTCAATATGTTTGGATTTATCCAGTTTAATATTACGTTCGGTTTCAAGGTTACGCAGTTGAGCATCAATTGATTTCAGGTTTTGGTATAAGGCAAACAGTGCATTAATCCAGACTTGGTCATATTGCTGTTCACTGCGCAGTTTTTCTAAAGACTGTTTAAGATTTTCAAAAGCATGTTTAAAACGCTTGTTATGCACATAAGGTTTACGGTGCAAAATGCTTTCGCTTAAATCTTTACAGGCTTTGCCCTGAATCGACAAAATGCGTTGGAAGCGAAATAAAATATCGCTGTGCTGAAATATTTTCGCCAGTTTTTGATAATCAATATGTGCAGAGTCGGCACGTTCGTGAATGTCTTGTGCGACAAAGTAATACTGTAAGCTACGTCGGGTATCTTTTTGCCCGCGGTCACCTTTTAAACGGGTCAGTAAAGCGGTTTTTAAGTCGTTAAAAATCGCAATTAATTTGCCATTTTCAAGTGATAAATCAATGATACTTTGTTGATAACTCGGTGCAGTCATATCCACATCAAATAGATTTGATTTGGCAAATAAAAAATCACCCAAAGAAGAATAACTGAGTGAAAGTTTGTCTTGTAAGGCACGAACAGGGAACAGTAAAAAGCTGATGGTCGAAATTAAGCCGTACCAAATTGCGCCCGAAACCAAAAGCAGCGGCTGCATGTACCAGTCATCAAATAGGTTGACGCCAAGCATGGAATAGACTGACACCACCAAACAGCCATAAGAAATGGTGGCATAACGTCGTCCAAGCGAACCGAGCAAAATTAAGACAATACACGACAGGATTAAGCCTGTAGCAAATAAAATAGGGTGTGGAAATAAAAACTGAATTGAAGTGGCGGTAACAAAGAAACCAATATAAGTATAGAGCTGATTGACAATACGCACCGAAAAACGGTCATCAATATCACTCAAACCTGCGGCAAGCACACCTAAAGTTAAAGGAATAGTGGCAAGCTGCATCCCCATAAAATAGGGAACAAAAGCAGTTCCCGCAAATGCAATGAGCATGCGGATGTTATACATAAATGTGGTGTTATAAGTCGCTTGTTTGAGCTTTATCAGCCAAGGTTTCAACATCGTTCCTTTAAGTAAACTTTTCTGTCTAAACAGAGATTTATGCTGCGAAATGAAAGGTTGCGTACATTGTAACTGTAGATGAGATATTTAGAGTGTTTAATATGTGAAAATTCATCTTTGATCACAACAAATCATACTATGGAGCGTGTAAGCTTGTCTGTACATCTGTCATTTCATCATAAAATATGAGCATATCGAAAACGCTGCCAAGTTCAAGCAGTACGCCACCATCTGCGCAACAACCCAACATGCGGCAATATTCGACTGCGTGGATTTTATTGTTGGCGTTATTGACTTCGCTTGGGCCTTTATCGATTGATATGTATTTGCCTGCCTTGCCCGTTATGGCAAGCGAGTTTGGCGTATCGACCCAAATGGTTGCAAACAGTTTACCAGCCTACTTTTTAGGTTTGGCTTTGGGGCAACTGATTTATGGGCCGCTGAGTGATCGGATTGGGCGTAAGCCGCCTTTATATTTTGGCTTAGCACTGTTTTCACTCGCCAGTATGTTGTGCGTGTTTGCACAAAATGAATGGGGACTGATTGCTGCACGTATTTTGCAGGCTTTGGGTGGCTGTGTAGGTGTGGTAATTGCACGAGCAGCTATTCGTGATCGCTTAGATTTGCAAACATCCGCTCAAGCTTTTTCGAGCATGATGATTGTGATGACCATTGCGCCCATTATCGCGCCTACGCTGGGGGCATGGGTACTTAGATGGATGAATTGGCAAGCTATTTTTGTAGTGCTGACCTGCGTTGGAGTTATTTGCTGTTTATGTGTGCACTTCTTTTTTAAAGAAACTTTGGCCAAAGAACGCCGTTTAAATTTGAATTTTCAGCAAGTCCTGACCTTATATTTCGCAATTTTAAAAGATCGTGATTTTCGTTTTCCAATGTTGGCAGGCTGTCTGACAGGTGGGGCATTGTTTTGTTATATCAGCGGTTCAAGTGCAGTCATGATGGATCAATATGGCTTGAGTGAAACGGCTTTTGCTTATGTGTTTGGTGCCAATGCGATTGGTATTATGTTGTTTTCGGCTTTGAATAAAAAAATCAGTGGCAAATTGGGTGTGCTGCAACGCTTAAAATTAGGCAGCATCATTCAACTGAGTGGTGCGGTCATTCTACTGCTTGCAGGTAGTTTGGGGTATGCACCTTTGGCATTGGTGATGGTCGGTTTATTTCTTGCCGTGTCTGGGATTGGTTTTACAGGCCCGAATGCCATGGCACTAGCTATGGCAAAACAAGGCGCACGTGCAGGAACAGCCAGTGCGGTCATGGGCAGTGTGCAATTCTTTTGTGGCTTGATTGGTGGAGTGTTACTCAACTTTTTAACAGGCAGTGCTTTGCTGAATATGGCTGTATTAATGCTGCTATTTATTGGGTTTGGGATGTTTGCCGTTTTTCATATTTTGCAACCTCAATCAGATTGAGTTGGGGTCAATACTTTTTCAAATGGTGATTTTTTTCGAAAAAATCGGGCTTTTTAACAGAACTGAAATATATACAATAGTCTAATGGTGGTGTAAATACTTGAATAATCAACCTATTTAAGGTGTTGAATTTTATATGGTTTAATTGTTTGAATCTGTAATTATGATTAATTGTGATTTCTTATTCGGGAAAACTGATTTTAATAAACGTCATAACTTGATAGATTGAAGCCTGTAATAAATGACACAAATTGTAATATTTTAAATATTTGGGTGTCTTGGACTATTTGGCAAAAGTGTTTTGATTTTTAAGCCATTTTTATAATTCGATGTGAAATCGATAGATGACGAACAAAATCATCATGCACGGATGCAGCGTTGTTTTATTTTGGAGAGATAAATGAGTCAATTACTCAACGGTCAATTTATGATCAAAGGTTTAGCTATCGCCGTTACAACATTAATGGTAGGTACTGCACACGCAGCAAAAACTGAGCAACAACAAATTCAAGAACTTCGTCAAGAAGTTGAAGCGTTAAAATCGTTAATTCAGCAACAACAGCAAGTACAACAACAGCAGCAAACTCAAATTGCCCAAGTACAACAGGCGAAGCCTGCTGCACCCGCAAGTGCATTAAGCAGCTTAAAGTCTAAATCAGGCGCAGATGTTTCTATTTATGGTTTTGTACGTGGTGATGCAAACTATGTTATTAAAGGTGCGGATAATGACTTTAACTCAGTACATACAAGTAAAGAAGAAGCAAGTGACAAATTACGTGCTACAGCAAAAGTAACCCGCTTAGGTTTAGACTTTAATACACCTGTTGGTGACAACAAAGTAGGCGGTAAAGTTGAGGTTGACTTTGCAAGCGGATCTGACAACTTGCGTATCCGTCATGCTTATTTAACTTTCAATGACTGGTTATTTGGTCAAACGACTTCAAGCTTTGCTTCAGTACATGCGCCAGAAATGATTGACTTTAGTACGAACATTGGTGGATCAGGTGGTTCTGCACGTGTGCCACAAGTACGTTATAGCCAAAAATTAGCGCCAGCAACTCAGTTATTTGTTTCTGCTGAAGAAGGTAATAGTAAGGCGACTAAAGATGGAGATTTGAGCTATCGTTTACCGGTTTTAACAGCAAAAGTGACTCAAGGTTTTGCTGAAGGTAAAGGTTTGGCTTCTGCACGCGCATTGGTTGAACATTATAAATCAGATGAAGCAAATGATGACAAAACAGGTTGGGGTGCAGCTCTAGGTGCGAATTACCAAGTTGCAGAGCCGCTTAAAGTATCTGCTGATGTTGCATATATGAAAGGCAACAGCAACCATCTATATGGCAGTAATTCAGCATATTCAGTTGTAGGTAATAGTATTGAACAAAACGAAGCAGTTGCTGTACAAGTGGGTGCAACCTATAATTTCTCACCTAAACTACGTTCAACTTTAGCCTACGGTGCTTTATTTGCCGATGATGGTACAGACTATGCGCGTATAAATGATGATGCTAATGAGAAAGTACAACAAGCGTGGATTAACTTTATCTATTCACCTGTAAAACCAGTCGATTTAGGTATTGAATATATCAATGGTGAGCGTGAAACTTTCAAAGGTCAAAAATTCAGTGATGACCGTGTAGGCTTTATGGCACGTTATAGCTTCTAAGTCACTCCTTTTGAGTACAATCCAAAACAGAGCTTAATTTTAAGCTCTGTTTTTTTATTTTGAAAATTTATGTTATTCACTCAATAACTTAAATTTTATTCACTTTTATAAAATGCTTTAACTTTCACTTATAGCTGAAAACAATCATTAAAATTTTTAGAAAAAACCGCAGAAAATAGCAGCTTTTTGTCAAAAAAAATGCATAATGATCGACCTTTAATCTTGCTGTTTTTTATCAAGTGGTTGAATATCTTTATCGGAAGGTATTTATCCACCTCAGATATTTTGGAGCTTATACGAGATTACCTCTCAGTGTTAAGCCGATTCAGTTGTTTGCACTCGAAGTCACCCCGAAAGTGAAAATACTGTCTTTTGTCTTTCTTTTCTTCTGTTCTAGGCAAACGCAGATGATAACGCTTGAGTGAAACCAAAGGATGGGTTGGCTGAGCGAAATGCATACCTCTTAAACTTCGGTCAAATACGATACTGTTTACATACTTTGTATTGCGGCATTTTTTAGTTGATTTAGAGTCATAGTGATGCAAATGCTTTGGTTTGCATAGACAGCTCTTCATCATATTAAAAACAATCTGCAATCACTATATGGATATTGCCATGGAATTTACTTTTAATGCGTTTTATACGCTGATTGCTGCGGTCATCGTCCTGCTCTTAGGGCGACTTTTAGTCAATAAAATTGATTTTTTAAAACGCTATAATATTCCTGAACCTGTTGCAGGTGGTTTGGTTGCCGCTATTGTTTCATTGTTGGTGAATCAATTTTGGGGTTATAGCATTACCACCAGTAGCGCATTGCAAACTAGCTTTATGCTTATTTTCTTCGCCTCGATTGGTTTAAGCGCGAACTTCACAAAATTGCGTCAGGGCGGAATCGGTTTAATTATTTTCTTGATTGCAATTTCCACATTTATTGTGTTGCAAAACATTGTCGGCATTAGTCTTGCAACATTGTTAGGTATTGATCCACTAATTGGTTTAATTGCAGGATCGATTACTTTAACTGGCGGTCATGGTACAGCAGGTGCGTGGGGTGAAATTTTAGAAACCCAATATGGTATTCAAGGTGCTTTGGCACTGGGCATGGCAAGTGCGACCTTTGGTTTAATTATTGGTGGTTTAATTGGTGGTCCACTGGCTAAAACTTTAATCAACCGTCATCAATTGGCTGTACCACGTACCGACGAACAAATTGAAAAACGCGATAATACGCCTGCGGATCAAGATTCCAATGAGTTTATTCCATTTGAATATCCGCATCAGGTTCGTTTAATTACAGCAGATAATGCAATTACTACTTTGGGTTTATTTGCTGGATGTTTGGCATTTGCCGAATTTATGACAGGCGCTGCCAAAGGCACGATGTTTGAATTACCAACTTTCGTTTGGGCATTGGCGGGCGGTGTGGTTCTGCGTAATGTCTTAGAAAGTATTTTTAAAGTTAATATTTTTGACCGTGCGATTGATGTGTTTGGGAATGCATCTTTATCGTTATATTTGGCGATGGCGTTGTTGTCACTCAAACTATGGCAATTGGCCGATTTGGCAGGTCCGTTGATGGTGATTTTAGGTGCGCAAGCACTCACAATGGCGTTATATGCAGCTTTTGTGACCTTCCGTCTTATGGGGAAAAACTACGATGCAGCCGTGTTGGCAGCAGGACACTGTGGTTTTGGGATGGGGGCAACGCCAACAGCAGTCGCCAATATGCAGGCCATTACCAATATGTATGGTCCATCTTATAAAGCGTTCTTGATTGTGCCGCTGTGTGGTGCATTCTTTGTCGATTTAATTAACGTTGCGGTGATTCAATCTATTCTAAAATTCTTTGGTGGCTAAGCTCCAAAGCATTCAGGCTTGATTCAGTCATCCACAAAAAATGCCAGTTCAATTGAACTGGCATTTTTATTTGATCTGTAGCATTTTTCATTTAAGCCATGAAATGCAAAAATGCTGTATAGACCAGAAAACTACCAATTAAACTGAGCCAAATAGGTAGTTTGGATTTTAATAATCCAATCACCAAAACAATAAACAGCAGATCAGCAATACTCAAAATATGACGCTGTGCCATTTCGAGCACCATATACAGCAGCAAACCGACTACAGCTGCATTAATACCTGTTACCGCATGACGGATATAGGCTTGCTGCATTAACCAAGACCAATAAGGCAAGGTCGCAAATACCAAAAAGAAAGACGGCAGAAAAATCGCCAACGTGGCTAAAGTCGCATTCAGCAGCGTTGATTCTGTCATTGGAATCAAACTGCCCAAATATGTTGCAAAGCTGAACAGTGGGCCAGGCACCAATTGCGCCATGGCATAACCCAAATCGAACTGTTCTGCACTGACTAAGCCTGTGCTAACAAAATCTTGATGCAATAAAGGCAAAATGACATGCCCACCGCCAAAGACCAAAGATGCGGCTTGATAGAAACTTAAATTAGCTGCATAGAGTAAATGAGGTTGTAGCCAGTTTAGACCTGACAGCACAATAAAGGGTGCAACAAAAAGTACTGCCCAAAATACAGCATAACGACGATGTTTGAGTAAATGTGCCGCAGTAAAATGCGTATCTGTCGCCGTTGTATTGGTGGATGATTGTGCAGCAGTTGGTGCTGCGCGTTTCGCCATCCAAATGCCAAAACAAGCTGCAATCAGAATCACTAAAACTTGATTGAAGCTCAATGGCACCAGATAAATAAATAGGGCAGAAGCAAACATTAAGGCATATTGCCAAACCGTTTTACAAAAACTACGCAACATTTGCCAAAATGCCCAAGCCACCACGGCCAATACGATCAGTTGAATACTGTGAAAGCTATTTGACGACAGTACATCTAAATATTGATGTCCCAAAACTGCAAACAAAGCCATAAACAACGCTGAAGGTAGGGTGAAACCCAACCAAGCTAGGACTGCACCCCAATAGCCTTTTTGCAAATAACCAATCGCTAACCCCACCTGACTACTAGTTGGGCCAGGTAAGAGTTGTGCAAGTGCGACAATTTGTGAATACTGGGATTCATCTAGCCATTTCAGTTGTTGCACAAAACGCTGATGGAAAAACACCAAATGCGCTGCAGGCCCACCAAAAGACAGACAACCTAATTGCAGAAAAATCCAGAATAATAAGGAATAAGAAGGTGGTTGCATATTATTTTAGATAGATTCAAATTGTGCGCCACTGTAGTGGCTAGACGTGACAGTTTAACGAATTACTACAAGGATCGGTTAAAATAATAGATAGACTATGGGCGCTCATGCAAGGTAAAAACAGAGAGCATAACTGTTGACGTTAAGAGGGTTGCTGTATCAAGTAGGCTGATCAACCTTGACACGATTGATGGTGAAATATCGACTGAAACCTATGGATTCAAGAAGGTCATTATGAAAATTGGGTATGTATCTCTTACAGCATTACTGATGGTGGGATGTCAGGTGGTGCCATCGCAGCAGCAATTTTCGACTCAAACTTTGCGTGAGTCGCAGCCCGTGGTTGAAGCAGAGTCGCGCCTGAATCAAATTGATTTTCGTCAGTTAAAACAACAAAAAAAACGTCCAATTGTTGCATTGGTTTTGGGCAGTGGTGGTGCTCGTGGTTATGCACATATTGGAGTAATTGAAGTACTTGAGCAGTACGGTATTCATCCTGATTTTATTGTGGGCAGCAGCGCAGGCAGCATTGTCGGTTCAATTTATGCCAGTGGTAAAAATGCACAGCAATTACGTGAAATTGCCATGAATATGAAAGCCAATGATGTGCGGGATGTGACTTTAGATTTAAAAGGCTTTTTTGATGGTAAAAAAGTTGAAAATTATGTCAATGCACAAGTCGATCAACTCCGTTTGGAGCAATTTAAAATCCCGATGTACGTGGTGGCGACTGAATTAAAAGAAGGCAAAAAAGTCGTATTTAATTATGGCAATACGGGGCAGGCAGTGCGTGCGTCAGTGTCTATCCCAAGTATGTTTGTACCTACTAAAATTGCAGAACATGAATATGTCGATGGTGGTTTAGTGAGCCCTGTACCTGTCAAGGTTGCACGCGATTTAGGGGCAGATATTGTGATTGCCGTGAATATTTTGGCGCAGCCTATTCATACTGAAACCAGTAATGTGTGGGGATTGTTTAACCAAAATATTAATATTATGCAAAAGCATTTGGCCAATGAAGAATTGAAACTGGCAGATGTGGTCATTCAACCCGATTTACGTGAAAAAGCCCATATTTTTGATGTAAAAGGGCGCGAAGCGACTATGCTGGCAGGTGCAGAAGCAACCGCAGCGCAATTAAATAAAATTGATCAGGTCTATCAACAGCATCATTATGCGCATGGGCATAGAATTGTAGACTATAAAGTGAGTAATACTTTTGGGCTTTATGGACAGTTTAAATAGCTGTCCAGATCCTTCATTTAGGTCAATTCAATGAAATCAACAGATTTAACTTAAGTCTAATTAGGTGCTTGATAAAAATAACTTTAATGTTAGATTTCTTAGATTTATTCTTTGTAAGTATTTGATATTATAGTTTAAAAATAAAGATACCCTAAAGATATCTAAATACTGAGATGAGGTATTTAGACTTAAAATCAATTTTTTAGCGTGTTCTTTCGCACTGTTTCCATTTATTCTATGCAGCATTTACTGAATTAGTTTTTTAAGCAGTTTACCAATTGAACATGCTTCCAAGACAGCCTAACTTTTGTGCTTCAGGACTTTAAAACTTTATAAAAAATCGAGGGGATACTTCATGCACGGCTTTGAAATTGGACAGCAGGTGAAACTTGCTACTATGGAGCAAGTTATTTTTACAGTGACGATGATTAATCCAGATGGTTCTTATGTGATTGAAGCTGCACTGAGTACTGAACAAACTTTGACTTATAGCAATGTGTCGCAGGAAATGCTGCGCTTGGCTTAAATGTCGCAGCGAAGTTTGAAAATTTACGGGGAAATTGAACTTTTTTTGTGTAAATTCGCCGAAATTTGCTTGAATAATCCATTGAATAAAAGATTTTAGATTGTTTTTTGAACACTTGAATCAGGGGGATTCACGTAATATTCAATTTGAACAAATATTCTAAAAAATTAGAAATGGATTAAAAAATAACAGCTTGGGAGTCTTAGTGTTAGTCTTATAATTTTAAATAAATGTTATCATAAACAATATAAATAATAATGATGCAGTTGTTGCCGAAATGAACATTCAAACTTTTATAAACGCGATATAATAATACGCTCATATCTTACTGTCTTTAAAAGAGTCTAGAGAACGCGATGTCACCATTAGATCAAATTGCCCCAGTGTTAGATGACCAGTCAGAATTAACCATGACCGTGTTAATGACACCCGACATGGCAAATTTCTCAGGGAATGTACATGGTGGAACAATTTTAAAACTATTAGACCAAGTGGCGTATGCATGTGCGAGCCGCTATTCTGGTAGTTATGTGGTGACCCTTTCGGTTGATAAAGTGAACTTTAAAGAGCCGATTCATGTGGGTGAATTGGTGACTTTCCTTGCTAGTGTGAACCATGTCGGTCGTACTTCAATGGAAATTGGGATTCGTGTAGAAGCACAAAATATTCAAAAGCGTACAGTGCGCCATACCAACAGCTGTTACTTCACTATGGTTGCAGTCGATGAAAATGGTAAACCAAAACAAATCCCTGCGTTGAAATTAGACAATGACTGGAAGCGTTGCCGTTTTGAAGCAGCAGAGCAACGTAAAGTTGCACGTTTGCAAGAAAATCATCATCCATCTTGCAGCATTTATAAGAAAACTGAACAAAACTAAGTTTTCATCAAATTTAGCTGAAAACCTGTTTGCAATTGTAGACAGGTTTTTTTGTGCCTATTTTTTAATTTTGTCCAAGGCAATATTGATTAGTTATGCAGATAAACAAAAACTGAGTAAACCGAGAGAGTGGCGGAAAACTCAGTTTTTGTATTCGATTTACATTTTTAAATGTATCTAAGTTTTAAGGCTGTTGCGTCGATGCAGCAGGGGTTTCAGTGCTTGCTTCAGATGCAGGTTGTGCAGCAGCTTGTTCTGAAGCTGGTTCAGCCACAGTTTCCTGCGTTGAAACAACCACTTTTTCCTGTTCTGTTGCTGTCGATTCAGCCTTTGCAGCAAAAGTAGTTGCAGTGGCAAAAGCAAAAGTTGAAGCGAGTAAAATTTGTGTCAATTTCATGGTTTGGCACCCTTATTTAAAGTTTTTCATGAGTAGTAGGGAGTGCTCAGCACAAGCATTAAGTAAAAAAACTTATTGCGGCTAAAGTGTTCAAGTCAGTCATCACCTGATTTGAACGGGCTGAACAGGAACTCATGCTAAAGAGCCAAAGCTATGGGATCAATGCTTGCAACAAAGCAAAACAATGACGGTTACTTGAACCGCACAATGATGATGAATAGGTCGTAGTTTGGTAATTTTTGTTTTAAATATGCAGTCAAATCCAATCAAAATGGCTGTGTTTTTCGCAATAAAATTGCGTGGTTGGCAATAAAACATAACATCAAGCGGCTAAAACTCGTGTATTTCCCCAAATAAGTTGCAGATCATCACGTAATAAATGTAAGCGAATTTTTCAAATCATGATGGTGATAGATGTGCTGAAATGAATAAATTTCAGTGTGTTTAGATTCAGATTGAACTAATCGCTAAACTTGCTTAGCATGCTTGAGTTGTTTGAAATTCAATAAAGTGAGCTTATTTTGAAATTAATTGCACCACAAAAAGCAGTCCCGACGCATATTATTTCTGGTTTTCTCGGTGCAGGAAAAACCACCTTATTGAAACAGTTACTCAGCCAAAAACCAGAACATGAAGTTTGGGCGGTGCTGATGAATGAATTTGGACAAATCGGGGTCGATCAACAACTCTTACCTCAGCAACAGGGTTATCAAGTCAAAGAATTATTGGGCGGTTGCTTATGTTGTAGCAGCCAATTGCCTATGCAAATTGCTTTGTCGCGTTTATTGTCCGAAGCGAAGCCTGACCGTTTATTCATCGAGCCGACAGGTTTGGGGCATCCTGCGCAACTCTTGGAACAACTGACCGAACCACATTGGCATACGCATTTATCGATGCGCGCCTTGGTGACGGTAGTAGATGGTTCGCGTTTGCATGATCAGGCGTGGACGCAGCAAAACCTGTATGCCGATCAGCTCAAAGCTGCACAAATTATTGTGGTGTCACATGCAGACCAAATGCAGGCGGCAGATGAGCAAGCCCTCATACAACTACAACAGGAATATCAAGCCTACGCGCAAAAATGGTTGAAAGCAGAACAGGGTCATCTGGCTTTGACCGAAATGGATATACCGTATGTCGGTACACAGCGTAAAATTCAGCCGTTGCTAAAATTGCAACAGAAGGTCAGCTCTACAAATCTGCAAGAGTCTGCAGAAATCAAACAATTGCCATATCACTATGTCGAAACTGCACAAGGATATGCAGTCGCAGGTTGGAAATTGCCTAAACGTTGGCAATTCGACTTTTATCCCTTATTAGATTTACTCTGTGAACAGCAAAATTGGCTGCGTATTAAAGGAATTTTTTATACCAATCAGGGTTGGAAAAGTTTCAACTTCAATCCGCAGCAATTTAATTATCAATCTACCGATGAAGGCATAGACAATCGGTTGGAAATTATTTATCAAAGCGAGCGTGATTGGGAAAAATTTGAGGCTGAACTATTGGCGTATCGGGTCGATGCTGCTGCGGTTCTAGACTGAAATCTATACGTTATCGGGCAAACGATACAGCAAAATCACAGAAAATCCATTATGCTTAGTGGCAAATTTAAACATAGTTTTAGGAATAGACAATGGCGCTGAAAGCGACAATTTATAAGGCAGATTTGAACATTGCCAATATGGATGTGCATCAATACGGTGACTATCAGCTCACCATGGCATTGCATCCTTCTGAAACTATTGAGCGATTGATGGTGCGTATTTTGGCATTCGCACGTTATGCAGATGAAGCTTTGGAATTTACCAAAGATTTATTTGAAACCGATGAGCCTGCTTTGTGGGAAAAAGACTTAACAGGGCAGTTAATTAAGTGGATTGAAGTCGGTTGCCCAGATGAAGACAAAGTCAAAAAAGCCAGTTCGCGTTGTAAGCAAGTTGCGATTATTGCTTATGGTTCATCGGTAGATGAATGGTACAAACGTAACAGTAAAATCAAAACTTTAAATAATGTTGAAGTGTGGCAACTATCGCCAGCGAGTATCGAAGCCGTTCAAGCTTTATGCGAACGTACCATGCAATTGCAGTTGAATGTAATGGATGGCGAATGGACATTGATTGGCGATCAGGCACAGGCTCAGATTGAGTGGACACAGTTGCAATAACACTTGCACGAGCTGGAAATTATCTTAAACATCGAAGTGTAAATATTTGGAGATGAACATGAGTGCAGAATTAGAAATTATTGATTTGGTGGTGGGTGAGGGGAAAGAAGCGGTTAAAGGCGCTTTAATTACTACGCATTACACAGGCTGGTTGGAAGATGGCACCAAGTTTGATTCATCCTTAGACCGTGGTAACTATTTTGAAACCGTGATTGGTACAGGTCGTGTCATTAAAGGCTGGGATCAAGGCATCATGGGGATGAAAGTGGGTGGTAAACGCAAACTGATCGTACCTGCGCATTTGGCTTATGGTGAGCGCAAAATGGGCAATATCATTCCTGCTAATTCTAATTTGATTTTTGAAATTGAATTGTATGATGTGAAAACACGCGATCAATAAACACCTTTCAACTTAGCCAAACCGCTAGAATTTAAGTCATTCATCCGATGCCGATGCCAGTAAGGTCTAGCATAAATGACTTAATTTTTTACTTCAAATTTAGTGCAAGAACGATTAGATTAAAAAACAAGCACAATAGGACTTTTGCATTTTTGAATTTCACTCGGATGTGGCACAAGTGTGCATTACTCTTCTTAATTTTACTGTGCAGTGTACTCACACCACCGCGTGTGTTGGCGCAGTATGAGTCTGCACCTGAATCTTACTATCTACATCAACAACTGCTCAATTCTGTTCAATTTACTGAAGATCAATCGAGTATTTTGACTGGGCGATGGTTGTTTTATCCGCAACAATTGATTCAAGAACCCAGTGCGGTACTGGCATCGAATACCGTTGAATTGCCTGCTTCATTTGAAGATTTAATGGGCAATGCCAATACTTACGGCACTTTTATTGGGCACTTTCAAATTCCAAAAGAATTTCTAGGCAGACGTATTGCGATTTGGATTCCCAACCAATATGGCGCCTATCGGGTATTTTTAAATGGCGATCCACTGGTGCGTGTTGGCACAGTCGGTGCAGATGCGAGTAGTCACCAAACCGAAAATGCCCCACGAATTGCATATTTTGTTCCTGAAAGTGAATATTTTACCCTGACCATTCAAGCGTCTAGCTTTCAGAGCTTGCAAGGTGGTTTAAAAAATCCAATGAAAATTGGTTTAAGTCGCACCATCAATCAACAGTATCAGCGTTTGATGATGAGTATTGCCGTGATTTGTGGGGCAGTACTTGGTATTGGTTTGTTTACCTTGATGTTTTCGGCATTTAGTCTTGCAAATGGTGGAAAGACCAAGCGTATTTTTATTTTCGGCATTTTTATTGTTTTTCTGGCATTACACAATTTATTTTCTGCACCCTATGCCTATACCACTTTCCTGAATTTAAGTTGGTCTTGGGGAATAAGACTCGAATATTTATTTAGTTTTTTAGCGATTTTATTTTTCCTGAGTTATATGTTTTTGCTCAGTTCGCGCTATTTGCATCGTTGGGTATATAGCGCGGCAATGCTGTTATTGAGCTTTAATATTGGGGTGACGCTGTGGGCAGAACCCACTATTTTTCAGCAATTGGCATTTTATAGTTCATTTTTCTTTGTTTTGATTTTGGCAAATTTTGCTTATGGATTTTATCAAACCCTGCGTTCAGGAGAGGATTATTCCAAAATTAATTTTTGGGCAGTAATTATTCTATGTGGCACATTTATTCATGATTTTTTATTAATGCTGAATCTGGTCAATTCCATTCATTTATCTTTTATTTCGACCAGTGTTTATGCATTGCTTATCATGTTTCAGCAGGCACGAAATTATGCCTACCATAACTTGCGCATTGAACGCTTGAACCAAAAACTGATTCATTTAAACAGCTCGTTAGATTTAAAAGTGCAGGAACGCACTGAACAACTCAGTCTTTTGAATGAAAAACTGGAAATACAGATTAAAACCGATGCATTAACAGGGGCATATAATCGCCGTGCATTAAATGAAGAAATTCAGCGTTTGTATTTTGAAACCTTGCAAAATAAGCGACATATTTTGGTCTTTGCGATGCTCGATGTCGATTATTTTAAAAAATACAATGATCATTATGGGCACTTAAAAGGCGATCAAATTCTGCAAAACCTAGTTAAAGTTTTACAAGATACTTTGCCTAAAAATGCGTTTGTGGCACGTTATGGGGGTGAAGAATTTGCCATTTTACTGCACGATATTCCGCAACCTGCGATTGCACCACTCATGCAAAAGGTCTTGCAGGCTGTGCGTGATGCAGCTTTTGAGCATGTAGCACGAGAAGACCATAAACAATATGTGACTTTAAGTATCGGTGTAGCGTGGATGACTCGCGCACAAGCGTATACGCACGTGGATGATTTTATGAAAGCTGCAGATGCGCATTTGTATCAAGCCAAACATGCAGGACGCGATCAGGTAGTAATTCAAACTTAATATGTTGACGCTACTCTACATGGCTTAAAGATAGCTCTGAATTTTTTGTTGAAGTTGTACGACAGAAACATTGCCCGACAGTCGTTCAACAATTTGCCCATCTTTAAAAATCAGAGTGGTCGGTAAACCAAAGACTTGATAACGCAAAGTTAAAATTGGAGATTGATCGACATTCACTTTGCCAAATTTTACCGAAGCATCAAAAAGTTGGGCAAGCTGCTCAAAAAATGGTGCATTTTGAACACAAGGCGTACACCACGTCGCATAAAAACGAATCACCGCAACGCCTGTTTCATATTCAAACTCACGGTAATTATTTTCGTTGTATTCCACAATTTCTGACATCACATACTCTTTAATCATAAATAAAAATTTAATCACGCATGAAACACCACGGCATGCGAATTATACCTAAGTTAATCTGGGTTTTAATGCTTTGCTGTTTTATGTTCAAATAGTCAGAATTCATATCAGCATCAAACAATCAGGGATTTGCCATGACACAAAACACAATGCAGCAGATTATTATTACAGAACCAGGTGGCCCAGAAAAATTAGCCTATGAAATGGTTGCAATACCTGAGCCACAAGCCAATGAGGTTTTGGTCAAAGTACATGCTTTTGGTTTGAATCGTCCTGATATTTTACAGCGTCAGGGTCTGTATCCTATGCCTAAAGGCGTGACGCCAGTGCCAGGTTTAGAAGTAGCAGGTGAAGTAGTTGCTGTGGGTGCAGATGTTAGCCAATTTAAAGTTGGTGATGCAGTGTGTGGCTTAACCAATGGTGGTGGTTATGCAGAATATTGTGTTGTACCAGAAAGCCAGACTTTGACAATTCCAACAGGTGTCAGTTTTGTACAAGCCGCTGCGATACCTGAAACATTTTTTACTGTGTGGGCCAATGTATTCCAAATGGGTAAAGCCAAAGCAGGTGAAACGGCGCTGATTCATGGTGGAACCAGTGGTATTGGTACAACTGCTTTAATGCTGTGCAATGCCTTAGGTTTAAAAACCTTTGCAACCGTAGGCTCAGATGAAAAAGTACAGGCAATTTCACACCTCACCACAGCGATTAATTACAAGACACAAGATTTTGAACAAGTGATTAATGCAGCGACAGACAATGCCGGGGTCGATATCATTTTAGATATTGTTGGTGCGCCGTATTTGGAACGTAATTTAAACTTATTACGTCGTGATGGTCGCTTGGTGTATATCGCATTCTTAGGTGGTGCAAAAGCCAAAGAAGTAAAACTTGGTCAAATTATGATGAAGCGTCTTACCATTACGGGTTCGACCATGCGCGCCCGCAATACTGCAGAAAAAGCTGAAATTACCAAAGGCTTGCAAGAGATTGTTTGGCCATTGTTAGCAAAAGGCGAATGTTTGCCAATGATTTATAAAACTTTCCAGTTTGATCAAATTCAACAAGCACATGCCGAAATGGATACAGGTGAGCATGTGGGCAAAGTAGTGGTGGAAGTGATTTAAAAACTCAAAATTTTAAATCAGCCCGCATAAAAAACTGACCGAGTGTCAGTTTTTTTATGCATATTTTTATAGAAGATTTTAACAAAGATTTTTTGAATCTTTTTTAGCAATTATTTTAATCATAATTACATAAATATTCCTTTAAACTACAATTTAACACAATAAAATTTTTCCAAATAGTCAAATATTAAGGAGGTGTAGGACACACCCTGTCAATAATAGAGCTTATCTTTATATTCATTGAATTCATTCTCAAGATAACAAAACGGTTCATGTAAAATAATTTGATAGAGAGAGCAGGCTTATGAAAATTTTATCTGCATATACGCCAAAACACAGTCTACGTGCATTAAAACGGTTACACAAAAATATTGTTCGTCAGCAAATCAATGTTCGGAACTTAAATAAAATGTATCATGCGATGCTACATTTAGAACGCTATATTGACCGCCTCGATCATGATAAACGCGAAAACTTGTATTAAGTGTAAAGAGCAACCTGTTAATTATTTTTTACTAAAAAGTACAAGTGAGTTGAAAAGTTAAACCTGTTATTTATTGGATTATTCATTTGAAATAACGGGTTTTAAATAGACGGTAAAATTCAGGAGAAAAACTAAGGGAACAATAAGAAATTTAAAATAAACAAGGATGATCAAAGCTGAAAGATCAATTTTAAACTGCTGCACTGTAATAGGTGCAGCACTGCCTTGTGTGAACAATTGCTTCGGAATGTGTCGAGCTTTTAGCTAAATTGTGCGAAAATAGCGTTTTGCTATTTTTGTCCAAGGGCAGTACATGATTGACCAATCTCCTGAATCATTAAGTGATATCGAAATACTCGACATTTTGCAGTCTATGAAAAGTGATGAGCTAGACACAGAGGCAAAAGAAATTATCCGTAATGGTGGGAAAGCAGGTCGTCAGGAAGCGCATAAAGCAGCGTTGGTGGCACTGAATCAGTCATTCGAAAGCAAATTTGTAGAAGCAGTAAGTTTGGCTTTGCAGTTAAACGAAGCGCAAATGAAAAAAATCCGTTATAAAAAAGACCGTGTACGTATTTTAAAAGCACGTGGCATTGATTATTTAGCCATTGATGGCACAGAAACTGCACAAGTATTGGCTCAGGTTGCACAAGCGATTGTGCGTGAAGATGCTGTGGTAACGCATGATTTGCACAATATTTTCCCTTTCTGGAAAGAAGGTTGGCCAATGGTGCAATTCGACAATGTCTATAAAATTTTAGCTGAAGATATTGCGATTCATTATCAAGCAGTATTGGATGAGTTGATCAGTAAGTATTAAGTAAATACTCAGCTAAATTTCAGAAGTATCAGTTCAGATTTAAAAAAAGCACCACTTCATTTTGATGTGGTGCTTTTTTGTGAATGCGAGAAAATGTAGATGCAATCAGGCTGAACGAATACAAGGAATCTCACTATCCATCTGCTTCAGTGTTGTTTTGTATTTCCTGCGTTTCTACAATTCGTGTCACTAAAAGTTGGTCAATTTTAAAATGATCGACGTCGACCACTTCAAATTTATAACCATCAAAAAGTACAGAGTCGGCAGGACGCGGGATTTTACGTAGCTTATACATCATAAAACCTGCAATGGTTTCATAATTTTCATCATCTGGCATTTCATCAATTTGCAGCGCGTGTTTAATGTCTTCAATTGGTGTACTGCCATCAATCAGCCAAGAATTGTTATCACGTTTAATGATTTGCTGATCTTCTTCAATAGGTGTTACCCAATCGCCCATCACAGTAATCATAATATCAGACAGGGTAATTACGCCCACAACCAACGCATATTCATTAATGACTACGGCAAATTTTTCTTTGGTAGAGCGGAAACGGTCTAAGACTTCAGACAGCGTGAGTGTATCTGGAATGGTTAATACATTACGGATGGTGCTTTCATTTAGTTGTAGTAAAGATTGATTATTGAGGATTCTGACCAAAATATCTTTGGCATCAACATAGCCAATAACATCATCAATATTTTCGCTACAGACCAAAAATTTGGAATAAGGATATTCTGCAAGTTTTTGACGAATACTGGCTTCAGATTCCTTTAGGGTAAAAAACACCACATTTTCACGTGTAGTCATACTCGAAGGCACGTTACGTTCTTCAAGTTCAAACACGTTTTCAATAAAGTGATGTTCCTGCTTTTGTAAAACACCTGCTTGAGCGCCTGCATCCATGACTGCAGAAATATCATCAAATGTAATATTGTCTTCGCGCGTGGTATTTACTTTAAATAAACGGAACAGCACGTTGGCAATCGCATTAATCATCCATGCCAAAGGCTTGCATATCCGAATAAAAATTTGAATCGGATTAATCACCGATACCGCAATTTTTTCAGGTGCGATCATTGCCAAACGCTTAGGCATTAGGTCGGCAAATAAAATAAACAGCGAAGTCACTAAGGTAAATGACAAGGCAAAACTAAGCGTTTCAGCCCATGGTCCTTGATAGAAGCGCACAACTAAGTTGTAAAAATAAGGACGGAATGCGCCTTCACCTAAAATACCACCTAAAATGGCAACTGCATTTAAGCCAATTTGTGAGGCAGCAAAAAAATCAGCTGAGTTTTCTTGTAGGTCTAAAACTTTTTGGGCACGTTCATCGCCTGATTCGGCTAGAATTTTCAGTTTAACTTTACGTGCACCAGCCAACGCAATTTCAGTCAGCGATAAAAAACCAGCTCCGACAATGAGGATGAGGATAATAACAATATTCTGGAAGAGGCTCACGAATCCACCTGTGGATTATATTATTTTAAATATAACAATTTGAATCTTTATTAAATCATGATTAAACAATGAGGAATATCGAAATATTCCTCATCTGAGTATAAGCGTTTGTGCCAATAAGTTCAGTGAATTTTTAATTAATAGGCTGAAAATTGAGAGTTATTCAGTAAAAACTCACGGTTTTCTTCTTCAATCATTTGGCGCGCTACATATAAAATCAATTGGCGTAACCAACGGTGTGCAGGGTGATGATGTAACAACGGACACCATGCCATCTTTAATTCAAATTCTGGAATATAAAATGGTGGGTCTTTAATCAGTAAACTTTGGCTTTTGGCTTGTAAGCGCGCAATACGTGTAGGTAAGGTTGCGACTAAATCTACATTAGACGCGAGTAGTGCAGGCATTTGATAATGACGGGTAAACACCGAAATTTTACGTTTTTGTCCAATACGCTCTAAAGCTTGATCAATCCAACCCAGTCCCGCTTGTTTCTCTGGATTCACACCAAAACCAACGCCCATACCTGTTTTAGAAACCCAAATATGTTGTGCATCTAAGTAGCTTTTTAAATTCAGGTTATTGGCAGCAGGGTGTTTGTGATTGAGCAGGCAAGAAAAACTATCACGCCAAACTAAAACCTGATGGAAACTTTGTGGAATTTCATTAAAACGGTTAATCGCCAAATCGACTTTACCTTGTTCCATGTCGCGATAAGACACATCACTCGGGGTTAAAAAGTCTAATACCACATTAGGTGCTTCAGAGCGTAAAGCTTTAACCAAGCGTGGGACTAATGTGGCTTCTGCGTAATCGGAGGTCATAATCCGAAATACACGATTTGAAGTATAAGGGCGGAACTCAGTACGCGGCTCCAAAATCATAGAAAGGTCAGATAAGGCATCGCGGATACGCGGTTGTAATTCTAAGGCACGTTCAGTTGGCGTCATGCCTTCAGAAGAACGAATCAGCAGGGGATCATTAAATAAATTGCGCAAACGACGTAAAATGTTACTCATCGCAGGTTGGGTAACGCCCAATTGTTCTGCAGCACGGGTTACATTTTTTTCACGAAGTAAGACGTCAAGATAAATTAATAGATTAAGATCAACCCGCTCCAGATTCATAAAATAAATACCGAAAATAAAATCACTAAATTATTGGAATTATGCCATAAGCCGTAAGGCTTGTGTATAAATTATGATGAAAAAATCGACGAGATAAATAGCAAAAAATCTGAATAAAAACAGCCAGCCCCATCATTATTTCCTAAAGAAATGTAGGTTGCCTAGTACTGCATCTATACTTTTTAATCTTAAATGCAAAAACACTTAAAAGCATTGGCAGAACTGATAGCACATTCTATTTTGTATGAAACTTATGCACTTACATTGCGCTGAAAAGCAGCAAAATTTTGCTAAAAAATGGCAGAAATCGCCAATGCAAGCATTTTTTATGAAATGCAAGACTTAAGTCTAATGCAGAAAATATCGGCACAGAGATGAATTTGTAAGCAAAGATATTTGATTAATTTTCTAAATAAGGTTTTTAAAATCAATATGTTGTGTTTTTATTGTTTTTGTGAATTAAGACTTTGATCTATACATTTTTTTAAAAAATACCGAGAATTACACGAGAATATTGGATTAATTCATTCAGTCACTCTACTCTGTATTCATCGTAACGAAGTGCTCTAAATCTGAGCAATCAAGCATAAGCGCGATTTAGCCTTCGATTGATAAATCCTAAATAATATTACAGGGTACAATATCATGACTACATACCAAACAGCGATTGATGCAATCCGCGAATTAAAAGCAAAATTCGGCAACACTTGGGCAGACATCAGTCCTGAAGATGCTGCGCGTATGCAAATGCAAAACCGTTTCAAAACTGGTTTAGATATTGCTAAATATACAGCTGCGATTATGCGTCGTGATATGGCTGCTTATGATGCTGATTCAAGCAAATACACTCAATCTTTAGGTTGCTGGCACGGTTTTGTTGCGCAACAAAAAATGATTGCGAACAAAAAATACTTCGGTACTACTGAACGCCGTTATATCTACCTTTCTGGTTGGATGGTTGCTGCACTTCGTTCAGAATTCGGTCCACTTCCTGACCAATCTATGCACGAAAAAACTTCTGTTCCTGCATTGATCGAAGAAATCTACACATTCTTACGTCAAGCTGACGCGAAAGAATTAAACGATTTGTTCCGCGCACTTAAAAAAGCACAAGACGCTGGTGATACTGCTAAAGCTGCTGAAATCACTGCTCAAATCGACAACTTTGAAACTCACGTTGTGCCAATCATTGCGGACATCGACGCTGGTTTCGGTAACGAAGAAGCAACTTACTTATTAGCTAAGAAAATGATCGAAGCGGGTGCATGTGCACTTCAAATCGAAAACCAAGTTTCTGACGCGAAACAATGTGGTCACCAAGCTGGTAAAGTAACTGTTCCACACGAAGACTTCATCGCTAAAATCCACGCGTTACGTTATGCGTTCTTAGAAATGGGTCTTGACGACGGTATCATCGTTGCACGTACTGACTCTGAAGGTGCTGACTTAACTCAAAAAATCCCAGTAGTTAAAGAGCCAGGCGACATCGCTTCTCAATACATCAGCTACTTAGACACTCAAGAAATTGACATCTCTGAAGCGAAAGAAGACGAAATCCTAATCAAGCGTGATGGTAAATTACATCGTCCTAAGCGTTTAGCTTCTGGTTTGTACCAGTTCCGTGAAGGCACTCAAATTGACCGCGTGGTACTTGACTGTGTAACTAGCTTACAAAACGGTGCTGACCTTCTTTGGATCGAAACTGCGACTCCAAACGTAGCTGAAATCGCTCACATGGTTAACCGTGTTAAAGAAGTTGTTCCAAATGCGAAACTTGTTTATAACAACTCTCCATCGTTCAACTGGACTTTAAACTTCCGTCAACAAGCTTACGACCGTTGGGTTGCTGAAGGTAAAGACGTTTCTGCATACGACCGTGCTAAGTTAATGAGCGCTGAGTACGACAACACTGAATTAGCTGCTGAAGCTGACGAAAAAGTACGTACATTCCAAGCAGACGCTTCTCGTGAAGCAGGTGTGTTCCACCACTTGATCACACTTCCGACTTACCACACTGCTGCGCTTTCTACTCATGAGCTTGCAGAAGGTTACTTCGGTTCTGAAGGTATGTTGGCTTATGTTGCTGGTGTACAACGTAAAGAAATCCGTGGTGGTATCGCTTGCGTTAAACACCAAGCAATGGCTGGTTCTGACATCGGTGACGATCACAAAGAAATCTTCTCTGGTGACAACGCGCTTAAAGCAGCGGACGAAGCTAAAAACACAATGAACCAATTCAACGCGTAATCGCTTGATGGTTTAAAAGAAAACCCTGCATCTGCAGGGTTTTTTTATGGCGATAAAAATAATCAAAGAATGCTGAAACACTTTTAAGAAACATCTTTAAAGAGATGTTTCTTTATTTATGAACAGTCAGCAGTTTGAACTTATTTAATTTTGATCACATCTGCCTGTACAGAAGTAGGGTAATGGAAAGACACCTTAATCCATTGTTTTTGTTGTGCGGGAATAGGCTCTAAAAACTGTCGATCGACTACCGCAGTATATTCCTGATACTGCTGATCGACCAAAATTAAATCATTGGCATGTAATTGCAATGCTTGATTAGATTGATTGTGAATTGCTAGAAAATAATCGTGTGCCATCACAGGGTCGTTTAACTCTTTGACCTCAACATTTTGTACGTGTTCGGCCTGAATATCGACATGCTTCAGCGCATTACTGACTTTTATACTTTCTACAGGATGTAGGAAAACCTGGGTTTCAATTTTCGGCTGATTTTTTATATTTCTTTGTTTGTATAAATTGAATTTAAGCCCGTGAGTTGTAAGCTGAATGCGCGCGTAAGCTTCTACATTTTCTGTGTGGAGCAACCATTCATCAATAGTAGTTTGAGATGGATGTTGATTCTGTTTTTCTCGCTGTTTGTTGTCTTGAGCAGCTTGAATCGTTCCCGCCACTTGGTTTTCGCGCTGGCGCTGTTTCGAGCGTTTAATGTCGCTGAGTTGAAAGGTTTGATCATCATTCAGGCGTAAATGAATCACATGCTGTTCACAGTTGTCACAAGGCAATAAGGCTCTAAAGTTACCTGTAGCTTGTCCTGTCCATGAAGTTGCTGAATTTTGAACTTCAGTTTTGGGCGTAATTTGTGGCTCAGAAGGCAAAGCGGATTGATATTCCCTGCTTGGATCAGTTGATCCGCAAGCTACTAAAAATAAGCTAAGTGTACTGAGTGCAATCGGATAACGATTCAGCATAAATGTTCTAAACTTCAAACTTGTCTTGCTGCCACCTTAAGCTTTCACCTTGTATCTGAAAAGCTAATTCGCCTTATATTTAATGAAAATTTGTAGCAAATCATAACAAGTTCGTGTTTTAACGTTTTAAATTTTACTTCAAGGATTACATCGGATTAGACCTTGAAACTCATCAAACTACGCGTAAATTCATATATTTACAATTTTTAAATCTGCTTAAATCTGGTAATAAATGGATGTAAAAACAGTATGATGTTGCATGGAATAAGAAAATTGAGATGAGTGCAGGGAATTTTTATACATTTATAAAGTATTTGTTTATTTATTAATCGTTTTAGACTTTTATATTTGGTGATGCTTGCTAGAATTCGCACACTTTATTTGGGGTATGCGGTTGTGTTTGAAAAGTTAGCTGAGCGAAGCTTAAATTTAATGGGTTGGGAAATCGACAATCATTGTCCGTTGGAATTAGACCAATATGTGATGATTGCAGCACCGCATACCAGTAATTGGGATGCCTTATATGCACGCTTAGGGCTTAAAGCTTTGGGCGTCAATGTTCGCCTGACCATTAAAGACAGCTATATGAAATTGCCGTTTGGGCCGTTTGTCCGTGCCATGGGTGGTATTGGTATCGACCGTCGTCCGAAAGCACCAGGCGAACCACGACCAAGTATGGTTCAGCTCATGACGGACTTATTTAAAACCCATCCTAAATTGGTGATGTTGGTGACGCCAGAAGCCACACGTGCGCGTCAAGAACAATGGAAAACAGGTTTTTATCATGTTGCGCTAAATGCAGGTGTGCCAATTGCTTTGGCGTATATGGATTACGCAAAAAAGAAAACGGGTGTGGGAAAAATTGTGCATCCAACCGGCGATTTTGAAAAAGATATGGCTGAAATCATGGCATTTTATGCGCAGGTTCAAGCAAAATTTCCTGAAAGTTTTAGTGTCGATACACGTTACTATTCAGAATAAGCACACTATTTCAGTGTAATAATCTATCAAAACTAAAAGACAGGGGATTATCCCTGTCTTGCTTTAAAACGTGGATTGGATTTGCAAATCACAAATAATTTGCCACGACGTTTCACAATTTGACAATCGGCACGCGATTTTGCACTTTTTAAAGATGAACGAACTTTCATGAAGATAAACACTACAATATGTAATGTTATAATATTACATTAATAGATGACTCTTGAAAAGTGTCGATAGTCATAAAATTACCGCGTATCTTTTAAGGAGAAAATTTAAACAACAATCTTTTGGTATAAGCCCGCACGTACAGTTCCCGCTTTGCTCTCTTTAACTTTTTGCCAAGTCTGCGGTAATTTTAACAGGTTTAAATCACGATCTGCTTCAACATAAATCAGACCTTGTGCCGCAATGAGTGGATCAGCCAACCCTGCCAATTCTTCCCATAAATCTAAACTATAAGGCGGGTCTAAAAATACCAAATCAAACTGATCTTTTAGTGTCGCCAAAGCATGTTGTGCGGTAGAAACTTTTAATTGTGCTTTGCTTTTATTGACGCGTAATAATTCTAAATTTTGCTGTAAAAACTGTGCTTGTGTACGGTTTGGCTCAATCATGACCACGTGTGCCGCACCGCGAGACAGGGCTTCAAAAGCTAAAGCGCCCGAACCTGAACAGAGGTCTAACACTTTGGCGTTTTGCACATCCCACATTAGCCAGTTGAATAAGGTTTCGCGCACTCGGTCGGGCGTAGGGCGTAATCCCTCAATTGAAGCAAAAGCCAACTGACGACGTTTCCATTCTCCACCAATAATGCGTAGTTGATTTTTCATGGCTTAGTCGCTCTCAATTGGGTTAGTGGGTACAACTGCTGTTGGCGCAGTTGCAGGTGGATTGGTTGGAGCTGAACTCGGAGTAGTTTGCGAAGGATTTGGGTTGAGCGCAGGGTGATTGGTTGCTGTATTCGGATTATTCACGTTATTCGTATTTGGTGCAGTAGATGAAGGGACTTCACCACTTGGCAATTCACTTGGTTTTAAACCTGCAGTCATTAAGCCACCACTCACTTGTGCGGCAGATGGACGAATTGGCTTTTTATTTTTATTCAGTAACCAATAGTCTAAAATTGGACGCGCCAAAGCCGTTGCTGCAGAACCACCGCGACCATTTTCTAGAATGATGGCAATTGCGATTTCAGGGTTTTCGGCAGGAGCGAAGCCAACAAATAAACCGTGGTCAAGCTGACGGTCGGTCAATAAGGCTTCGTTATAGCGTTTACCTTGCGCAATACTTTTAACCTGTGCTGTACCTGTTTTACCTGCAACTGAATATTGCAAGCCGCCTTTAATCCCTTTACCTGTACCTGATTGAATCACATCAACCATGGCATCACGCATTTTAATCCAGTCTTCTTCTGTGCCGTTAAAGTCAATTTTTCCGTTGGTACCATTGTGAACTTTAAATGGTTTCGCGCCACGACTTTCACGTAACACGTGCGGTGTGACTTTAAATCCTTTGTTGGCGGTGATGGCGGTGGCCATTGCTAATTGCAATGGTGTCGAGGTAAATGCACCCTGACCAATACTGACGGAAATTGTTTCACCTTTCATCCATTTGGCTTTGCGCGTACGCATTTTCCAGTCCGGGTTTGGGTAGAGTCCTGTGCTTTCACTTGGTAAATCGACCCCAGTTTTTTCACTAAAGCCAAATTGACGCATCCAGTCGTTCATTTTTTCAATGCCCATGCGATACGACAATACATAGAAGTAGGTATCACACGACACGACTTGAGCTTTGTGCATATCGACAATGCCATGCCCAGTTTTTTTATGGTCACGGAAACGGTGGCTGTCGCCTGGTAAAGTGAAATAACCATAATCCTGAATGGCGGTTTTCCAGTCGACATAGCCATAATGAATACCGCCTAAACCAAACATCGGCTTAATGGTAGAACCCGGTGGATAAACACCTTGTACTGCACGGTTATAGAGTGGTTGATCTAAATTATCGCGTAAGGCAGAGTAGTCGGTATGGCTAATACCTGTGACAAATAAGTTAGGGTTAAAACTCGGACTGGAGACTAAAGCTAAAATTTCACCTGTACGTGGGTCAAGTGCCACAATTGCACCACGGCGTTCTGCCAGTTGTTCAGAGGCGACCACTTGCAAGCCATAATCCAATGACAAAAACAAATCATTGCCACGTACAGGGTCTTTACGTCCTAAATTGCGCAGCACATTACCATGTGCATCGGCTTCTACAGATTCGTTGCCGGGTACGCCATGTAGCAAGTGCTCATACGATTTCTCCACCCCAATTTTGCCAATCAAGTTGGTGCCTGCATAAGCATCTTTGTCAATTTCTTTCAGTTCTTTGTCGTTAATGCGCCCGACATAACCAATCACGTGCGCAAATAAGTCACCATGCGGATAGTAACGTGTCATCTGGGTTTCAATATTGACCCCAGGGAACTGAAATTTAACTTCACTAAAACGGGCAATATCCGATTCATTTAAATTCAGCTTGATCGATACACGTTCAGTTTTACGTGAAGTTTTAATCCGACTTTTAAAGCGATCGATATCTTCTTCTGTCAGTTGTAAAACAGGTGTCAGTCGCGCAATGGTATCGTCAATATCTTCAACATCTGCACGGCTTAAAGTGGCTGAGAACACAGGGTAGTTATCTGCCAATAACACACCATTGCGGTCATAAATATAACCACGTGCAGGTGCGAGTGGTTGTAGCCGAATTCGGTTTTTATCTGATGCAGTCGCAAATTCATCGTAGCCGCTAATTTGTAAAAAGGCATAACGAGCCACCAACAGCAGCAAGAAAAAAACCACAACACCCACCGAAAAAAAGATGCGATTGCGAAAAATACGCTTCTCTTGCTGAGCATTTTTTAACGGATAGTGTTGTTTCATACAAAAATTGGCTTAACAAAAATGAGGGAGAACGAATTTGGACTATTCTAACGCATCTATTGGCAATTTTGAGTAACCATGTTTGACTGAATTGCCCGATTTAACCTAGAAGATGGGCGCAATCTTAATTTTTGACTTTAGCGACATCAAAATTGTAATTTGCTGTATATAAGAATCCTGACAATTCTGCTAGAGTCAAAACACGAAAACAGGATTGTTTTTAAAATTAAAACAAATGGACACTGGTGACAATAATGACAAAAGTCTATTCTTTCGTGGCATTACTTGCCTTTTCAAGTTTTAGCTTTGCTGGGAACACTACTTTTTTACCTGAAGCAAAAATTAGCGCAGATAGCGCAAAAACCTGGAATGTAGGGGCGGGTATTACCCAAAAATTACTGCATTTGAATGGTGAATGGGTCAATCCTTATGGCATTGCCTATCTAAAAGCGGGGGCTTTTTTAAATGGTGACCATGAAGTCGGTGGGCAAACAGGTTTTCGTTACCCATACCACCTCACAGGTAAAGACAAAAATGGTTATTATATTGGCGCTTACGCAGGACACCTAGAATCTAAATGGGTGGATGGTGAAGAAAAAGCGCGTTTAGGTGCAGGCATTGATCTGGCTTATGTATTACTGAGCCCTGAACGCATCAGTAGCTTTAGTGTTGGCATTGGCGCAGGTGAAAAATTGGAAGATCGACAAGGGCGAGTGATTGCGGAAACTGAGCCTAGACTACAATTTTCCTATACGCTCAGTATGGGATTGTAGTCAGAATAGTGACTTTTAACTACTTTAGAATCTTGTAATTAGAACTAAATATGGAAAAAATGCATGCTTGAGTACGTCAATCAGTTGTGGCAAACCTTTTTGAATCGTCCAGATTTTTGGGCCGTGCTCAGTATTATTCCTGTGACTGCTTTTGTGACTTGGGCGCACGTGTGGATGGCACTAAAAATGGTGTTCTATCCAATTAGCTTTTGGGGCTTTCACCTTGGGCCTATTCCTGTGGGATGGCAGGGGATTGTACCGCGTAAAGCAGGGCGTATTTCAGGCATCATTACCGATAACACATTGTCAAAATTAGGTTCATTGCGTGAGTTTCTCAATGCTATGGACCCTGACGATATGGCGCGTATTATTGGTGAGCAAGTGGGTTTTGAACTTGAGCACTTAATTGATGAGGTCATGTTAGACCGCAATGCTGTGCTTTGGGAAAACCTACCGTATTCGATTAAACGCCGTATTTACGCACAGGCGCATAAACAATTGCCAGGTGTGCTGCGTGAATTGGTGACTGAACTGACCTTGAATGTTGAATCCTTGGTGGATATGCGTGAAATGGTGGTCAGCCAAATGGAAGGTGATCGCCGCTTAATGGTGCGTATGTTCCTAAAAGTCGGTCAAAAAGAAATTAACTTTATTTGGCATATCAGTGCATTGATTGGGATGTTCTTTGGTATTTTCCAAATGATTGTTTGGTTTCTTGTACCATGGCACTGGACGGTTCCATTTTGGGCGGCAATTTGGGGCTTCTTGACCAACTGGATTGCGATTTGGATGGTATTTAACCCAGTCGAACCACATTACGTGAAATATCCGCAGTTCTTTAAATTGACTGAAAATCGTCAATTTCCATGGATTAAGCCAGTGATTCCACGCATTGGGACTTATAATATTCAGGGTGCGTTCATGAAACGCCAAGAAGAAGTCTCGGATGTGTTTGCAACGGTAGTCACAGAAGATCTGATTACGTTAAAATCGATTATGACTGAAATGATGTATGGCAGTAAAAAAGACAAAACCCGCCGTATTGTCAAACGCCACATCAACGAAATTATGGAAACACCATTGGTTCGTACCTCTTTACAGTTGTCTTTGGGGCCAAAAGAGTATGCCAAACTCAAGACTGACTTGATTGATCGTTCGATTGAAATTACGATGGTGCCTGTATGCGACCCTGCCTTTAATGCGAGCCGTGCACAGAAAATTTATCAAATGTTCAGAGATCGTATTCGTGAACTGACGCCAAAAGAATTCCAGAATCTCTTGCGTCCTGCCTTTCAGGAAGATGAGTGGATTTTAATTGTCTTGGGTGGTGTAACTGGTTTTATTGCTGGTTTAATACATTTGTTTGTCGCTTTCTTATAAGAGGATGCTGGCTGCGTAAAGGGCGATGGCTCTGATATGCAACGAGTGTCAAATACATTGTTAAAATGAGGATGTTTTTTTATGCGCATTATCTTACTCGGACCACCTGGAGCAGGTAAAGGTACACAAGCTCAGTTGATCTGTAAGCGCTACAATATCCCACAAATTTCAACCGGTGATATGCTCCGTGCTGCAATTCGTGAAGGTACTGAATTAGGTCTACAAGCCAAAAGCGTCATGGACGGTGGCGGTTTGGTATCTGATGAACTGATCATTGGCTTAGTGAAAGAGCGTATTGCGCAGCCAGATTGCGTGAATGGTTGTATTTTTGATGGTTTCCCTCGCACTATTCCACAAGCTGAAGCCTTGGAAAGCGAAGGCATCAATATCGACCACGTGATTGAAATTGATGTTGCAGACGAAGAAATCGTACAACGTTTGTCTGGTCGTCGTCAGCACCCTGCATCTGGTCGTATTTATCACCTTGTTTACAATCCACCAAAAGTGGAAGGTAAAGATGACGAAACTGGCGAAGATTTGGTTCAACGTCCAGATGACCAAGAAGAAACTATTCGTAAACGTTTAAAAGCGTATCACTCAGAAACTGAGCAATTGGTTGGCTTCTATCAAGGTCGTGCTGCTTCTGGTGAAAATGCACCAAGCTATAACAAATTGAATGGTCTTCGTCCAATTGAAGAAGTTCAAGCAGATTTGTTTACTATTTTAGACCAAGCAAAATAAGTCTAGGTCTTAGACCAAGTCTGTTTAAAAGAAAATAAAATCGTTTAAACAGGCTGCTTGTTTTGACTTTAAAAGAGTCCTGATTCATATTAGGGCTCTTTTTATTTGTTTCAGTTTGGGAGAGTGCTTTGCAACATGCTGCTGTGATCATCATGTTATTGGCAAGTATTGCCGTTTTAGGCTTTCTTGTTTTTGTGAGCTATAAGTTGTTGCGCAACACACAAGCTCAGAATTCGGCTGAAAAAAAATCAGGCAAGCACTATCAATTGCATCCGAAACTTAAACAACAGCAAGAGCAACAACGTCAGTCTGAAGATTCTCAGGATAAATAAATCATCTCTGCACAATCTTGTGCATAGATTGCACAGTTATCCACACGATTTTGGATAATCCACATTGCTTTGATGATCTAGCTTGTCTTCAATAAGTTTAGATCACTTTGCAAAACTCTACCGAAGCACTTACTTAGATATGGGCGCGTGATGAATTTCATGCAGCGTAGTATGACGATGTGCACCAAATTCAAAGCGATCAGGCCAGTTACACACATCTGACACCACACATTCAGCGCATTTAGGCTTACGCGCAATACAACAATAACGGCCATGTAAAATTAGCCAGTGATGCGAGTCAATTAAAAATTCTTTAGGAATGACTTTAATTAAACGGTGTTCGACTTCTAAAACATTTTTACCTACAGCTAAACCTGTACGGTTACCTAAGCGGAAAATATGCGTATCGACCGCCATAGTAGGCTGTCCAAATGCGGTATTTAACACTACATTGGCCGTTTTGCGTCCCACGCCGGGCAAGGCTTCTAAATCGGCACGATTATCAGGCACGATGCTGCCGTGTTTTTCGATGAGAATTTTGCAGGTTTTAATGACATTTTCTGCTTTGGAATTATACAGCCCGATGGTTTTAATATATTCTTTTAAACCTTCCACACCTAAGGCATAAATCGCTTCGGGAGTATTGGCAACAGGAAACAGTTTGTCGGTGGCTTTATTGACGCTGACATCGGTCGCTTGTGCAGATAAGGTCACCGCTATCAGCAATTCAAATGGATTGGAAAAATTCAGTTCAGTGGTCGGATTTGGGCGTTGTTCACGTAAGCGCTCAAAAAAAGTCTGAATTTGCTTTTTGGTCATATTTTTAGACGGCTTTTCTTTGAGCGTGGTGCTTTTGGCAGTCGTTGTTTTAACCGCTTTATTGGTCAGACGTGTATTTCTTTCGGGCATGTTTATGCTCCTAATTCACGTAACTGTTGTTGTAAATTGGTTAGTAATAGCCGTTTTTTCTCATCGTCACGCACACTGAGTTGTTTTTCGAGTTTTTTAATTTGTGTGCGTAATTTTGCCAGTTCGATGGTGGTTTGTGCATCGGCAGTGGAAATCTGTTCATTTTTTTGCACAGGCAATTCAATCACAGGCACAGCAGCATCGGCTTGTGCAGAAAATTGAGCAAACAGTTCGGTATCAATTTCTGCACGTACCACAGGGCCTTTACGGTGCAGACGACGTTGTTCTTCACGTTGTATGTGGGCGTAGTAGCGTTGGCGTAAATCATTCTGTTCTGCCACTCGTGCGCTATCAGAAAGCAGGGGTTGTGTATCTTCTACCAAGTCAATGCAATCGACAGGGCAAGGTGGAATACACAATTCACAGCCAGTACATAAATCAGTCAAAATGCTGTGCATGAGTTTGCCTGAGCCTAAAATGGCATCGACAGGGCAGGCATTAATACATTTGGTACAACCAATGCACTCATCTTCACGAATTAGCGCTTTCATACGCTGTGGGCGTCCATCTGCCTGCACAGGCCAAACACTGGCTTCTGCGGTCAATACAGGGCGTTGCAGTAAGTTTGCTAGTGCATCTGCAACAGGTTGTCCACCGGGTACGCATTTATTGGCCGCTTCGCCTTCTGCAATCGCTTTGGCGTAGGGTAAACAGCCATCACGGTGACCACATAAGCCACATTGAGTTTGAGGGAGTAGCGCATCAATATTTTGAATCAGAGCAATTTGCGAATTCATGGACAAACCAATGCCACTTTAAACAGCAGCAGAAAAACGGAAGATAAGGCTAGGGGGAAATTCTAGGTCGATGATTTTAGCACGATTTTTGCTTTTAGGCTTGTGCGCAAATTAAGAACAACAATTGCTAGCTTTTTGGGCAAAAATGCTCAAAACTATGAATTAATTTGTTACATTAACTTATAGGCTTAACACGCTAAAAAATAAGTTAAATTTATGAAAATACAAATGTTTTAAAGTTTTTTGAAAAAAACTATTGTAGATTGTTAACAAAAGATATTTAATATTTTGCGCCAAAATATATCATTGATTGAAATTTTGACCAATTTTGATCCATTTTCTGCTGAGGATTAAGCGTTGAAATACAACAGCCTTAACGAATTCCTAGATTACGTTAAAACACGTGATGCACATCAACCAGAGTTTCTACAAGCTGTAGAAGAAGTAATGACCAGCCTTTGGCCGTTCATTGAAAAGAACCCTCAATATGCAGCACATGGTTTGCTTGAGCGTTTGGTTGAGCCTGAGCGTGCAATTCAGTTCCGCGTTTCTTGGGTAGATGACCAAGGTCAAACCCACGTAAACCGTGCATTCCGTGTACAGTACAACTCAGCAATTGGTCCATTTAAAGGTGGTATGCGTTTCCACCCATCAGTGAACCTTTCAATTTTAAAATTCTTAGGTTTTGAACAAACCTTTAAAAATGCTTTGACCACATTGCCAATGGGCGGTGGTAAAGGTGGTTCAGACTTTGACCCTAAAGGTAAGTCTGAAGGCGAAATTATGCGTTTCTGCCAAGCCTTAATGATCGAGTTATATCGTCATTTAGGTTCTAACACGGATATTCCTGCGGGTGATATTGGTGTAGGCGGTCGTGAAGTGGGTTACATGGCGGGTATGATGAAGAAGCTCAGCAATGACACTTCATGTGTATTCACAGGTAAAGGCTTGTCTTTCGGTGGTTCTTTGGCGCGTCCAGAAGCTACAGGTTACGGTACTGTGTATTTCGCTGAGGAAATGCTCAAGACTCGTGGCGATTGCTTTAAAGATAAAGTCGTTGCGATTTCTGGTTCAGGCAACGTTGCACAATTTGCTGCAGACAAAGCAATGTACTTGGGTGCGAAAGTAGTTTCACTTTCTGACTCGAATGGTACTGTGTACGTGAAAGAAGGTTTCACGCCAGAATTACTTGCTGAAGTGATGGAACTTAAAAACGTAAAACGTGGTCGTATTTCTGAATTTGCGTCTAAGCACGGTTTTGAATACCTTGAAGGTCAACGTCCTTGGGGTATTAAATGTGATATCGCGCTTCCATGTGCGACTCAAAACGAACTTGATGCGAATGATGCAGCAGCGCTTCTTGCAAACGGCGTAATCTGTGTTGCTGAAGGTGCGAACATGCCTTCTACACTTGAAGCAGTTGAGAAATTCGTTGAAGCGAAAATTCTTTATGCGCCAGGTAAAGCATCTAACGCTGGTGGTGTAGCAACTTCTGGTCTGGAAATGTCTCAAAACGCATTGCGTTTAGGCTGGACTTTCGAAGAAGTTGATGAGCGCTTACACGCAATCATGAAAGAAATTCACCGCAACTGCGTAAAATTCGGTACGAAAGAAGACGGTACCGTGAACTATGTAGACGGCGCAAACATCGCTGGCTTCGTAAAAGTTGCTGATGCAATGCTTTCTCAAGGCGTATTCTAAGTCTGACTGAGTTTAAGCTTGAAAAAAAACCGAGGTGAATGCCTCGGTTTTTTTATATTGCGATTTTATCGTTATAGAGTGCCTTTGACTGCTTCACGCTCTACGGTCATGTCGAATACATAGGCATATTTAGACTGGTCAGCTGCCGGATTTTTAATTTCATAACGTTTTACCCGAATAATCTGACGCTCATTCGATGAATGCTGAAAACCTTCGATCTGATCGTAAAATAAAGTCCAGTCTTTATCGACCTGAGTCTTTAAGCCTTTTTCATCATATTTGATTTCTTTCACCTGTAAGCAGGTTTGCTGAGCTACACCCGTACAGGCTTTAGTCTGTGACGAAACTTCCAGGAAAATGGTTTCTGCCTGACCTTGGTATTTGGTTTCCGGTGTCATTTTTCCGGTAAAGACATATTTTTGACCATCAGCTGCAGTAATACTCAGTTTTGGCTGATTGGCATCATTTAGATCCAGACTAAACGGAATATTACGCTTTTGCAGAAGCTGGCTGATAAAACGTTCCTGTTCCATTAATGGTGCATCACATGCCATCATGGTGCCCATCATGTCACCCGTACTCAGGGTATTATCTTTAACAGTCCAGCTCGTGCCAAGGCCATTACAGCCAGAAGCTACACTTAGTCTGCCTCGTTGATCAAAGCTCAGAACAATCGGGCGTTGCAGCCCACGATCAAGTTCCCAGGTATAAGCGGGCAAAATTTGTGTAGGCGTTTTTAATGTGGTGGATAGAGTAGAAATAGCCGGATCTCCTGAAGTGGCAGGAAGATGTGAAGATTGACATGCAGTTAAAGCCAAAGGGAGCAGGGCAAGCGCAAAAATACTGAATTTCATTGGTTTATATTCTATGTGCTAAAGTTTCAACGTGATTATAATCAAGAGATTAACAAAAAATATGGATACAAATCGTAGCTTTTGCTAACAAAATGTATCCAAATTAAAAAGTCAGATTTTAAATAAGCGGAGCTATCGGTTAGTCAAAACGATAAATATCCATACCGAGTGAACCCATGCTAAAGCTGCTATGTACAATGTTAAATCGATCTCCCGTACCCATTGCAAAAAACAGCGGTGCAAAGTGTTCTAGGGTTGGGTGATTACGTGCTACATGTGGCAATTGTTGCCAATCTAGTACTGCATCATAATTGCGATGACTTAAATGCTGCACCACACGATTACGGAAACTAAATGCCCATTTAGGCACAGCCGCATTGGGTGTATTCCATGATAATTCACGTAAGTTATGGGTGATACTGCCTGAGCCAATCAGTAAAATTTGCTGTTCACGTAATGGCGCTAAACTTTGCCCAATGTGATAAATCTGTTCGGCGCTCATATTCATGGGCAAAGAAATGGTAATCACTGGAATATTGGCATCGGGATACATGTGTAGTAATGGCATCCATACGCCATGATCATGCGGGCGTGTGCTGTTGGCATGGGCAGCAAAGCCCGCATCAGCCAAACGCTGCAAAATATCTTCTGCCAGTTCAGGTAAGCCAGGTGCAGGGTAGCGCAGGGCGTACAAGGCTTCAGGAAAACCACGGAAGTCATGCCATGTTTCAGGGCGAATACCTGTGTTGACCTCCAGTGCATTACTTTCCCAATGCGCCGACATCACCACAATGGCTTGCGGTGTTGGCAAATTTTCACTTAAACGGCTGAGTGCAGGCCCGACCTGTTCAGGATTGAGTGCCAACATGGGCGAACCATGTGAGATAAATAAACCGGGTAATGTCTGTAAGTTCATGCCTAGATCCCTAAAGCCTGCTGTTCTACAGCATCGCAAAAAAGTGTGTATAGCGAAATGTACTTTTGTTCAACGCTATGTTGCAGCTTTGCAACGTCGTTTGAGTTGAAGATATTTTGATAACTCAACGTACAAATTGAATAAGTTGATTTAACCTGCACGATGATAAGGATGGTTGTGGTTGATGCTCATAGCACGGTATAGCTGCTCAATCAGCATCACGCGAACTAAAGGGTGTGGCAAAGTTAGTTTGGATAATGACCAATGCCATGCTGCTGCTTTACGTACTGCTTCAGAGTGACCATCTGGTCCACCAATCGCAAGCACGACATCATTGCCTTCTAGCATCCAGCCTTTCATGGTTTCTGCAAGTTTTTCGGTGCTGAACTCTTTGCCGCCCACTTCCAAGGCAATTAACAGCTCATTGTTTTTCATGGCATTTAAAATGCTATCACCTTCAATTTGGCGATATTTTAGAATATCGGCCTCAGAATCATTTTTGCCACGTTTCGCCATTGGCAGTTCGACAATTTGAGTCTGCACAAAAGGCTGAATCCGTTTGAAATAATCTTCAAAACCAGTCAGCACCCAAGCAGGCATTTTTTGTCCAATGGTCAGAATGCGAATTTTCATAGGCGAGTTCATGTAGCGATCAATCAGAATCTCGCATTATAACCATGATTCAACACAAGCGCTGTGTAACGACACAATTTGCAATTGAATTTGCCAACAGGCTGTTGCTTTAATACTCAGCAATCTTATTGGTCTTTTTTGTCTTGGAATTATCAGCATGCGCGCGTTTCAAAGTCAGCAGTTATATTCATGGATATTGGGCGCGGGTATGGGATTGATGACCACTGCTACATTTGCTGTGCCTGAGGCTCAATGGGCAGAACCAAACAATTTGCAAGTCTATATGCAGCAAGTGATTGGGCAGCAGGGTTTGGGTAATTCCGAACAGTATCGTCATTATAAAAATGTGATTGAACTGAATCGGGTTTCGGCATGGATTCGGGAACAAATGCGAGTATTTGGAATTCCGTGTCAATTTCAAAATTATGTGGTCAATCAGCAAAGCTACCGCAATGTGGTGTGCAAATTGAATATCGGTGCTGCGCAAAAAACGATTTTTGGTGCGCATTACGATGTTTATGGGCAGCAGCAGGGGGCAAATGACAACGCTTCTGGCGTTGCAGGTGTAATCGAAACAGCACGAATTTTGGCGCAGGAAAAGAATAAACTTAGTCAAAATGTTGAATTTGTTTTTTATACCTTGGCAGAGCCACCATTTTTTAAAACCGAGTCGATGGGCAGTTTTATACATGCCAAATCTGTGCAGGCTGAAAAGGAAAAAATCCGTGCGGTGTATGTGCTGGATATGATTGGTTATTACGATAAAAATTTGGTGCAAAATTACCCAATCGGTTTAAAGTGGATTTACCCAAGTCATGGCAATTTTATTGCGGCATTGAGCAATATGCAGTCACGTGAAATGAGTGCAAGCTATTGCAATACAATGCAGCGTTTGAACCAGTTGCAATGTGAGCGCGTGGTGGCACCGACTTTCATCAAGGGTATAGATTTTTCAGATCATTTAAATTATTGGAAATATGATATTCCAGCTATTTTAATTACCGATACGGGCAGTTATCGCAGCTCACTTCGCCACACCACAGGTGATACTTTAAAAACAGTAAATTTTGAAAAAATGGCACATGTCGTGAATGGCTTGGTTGCACAGATTTTATCACCTTGATGATTGATCGCAGCGCATAAAAAACGCAGCCCTGAATTGAAATAGGACTGCGGTTAAAAGGTCATCCACCTGGAGATATGGATGACCAGACCATGAAGCACGCTTCAATCAAAAGCGTCTGATCAATTTATCGGTCTAAATAGACCAAACAAGAAACATACAGCGCGATGTATCTTAAATTTATATATGTGGATGGTTTGCCTATTTTTCAAGGAAATTGAATTAAAAACAGACTATTCATTTTAAAAATAATTAAAAAATTATTCAATTATTTTAAATCCAGAATCTAAATACAACAAAAGAGCACCGAAGTGCTCTTTTGAGATGTTCTATGCTTAAAGCAGAGTAACTTGCTTAATGACGTGCGGCTTTGCCTGCTGCTACTGGCTTCACAATCGGTGCCTTGGTTAAAGGCTTAGGCATACTGGTCAGTGCCAAAGGCAAGATTTCATCAATGCTTTTCACAGCCTTGATTTCCAAACCTTCTTTGACATTGTCTGGAATTTCAGACAAGTCACGCACGTTTTCCTGTGGGATAAATACCAGTTTGATACCACCACGATGTGCCGCAAGAAGTTTCTCTTTCAAGCCACCAATGCGCATTGCACGACCACGTAAGCTGGTTTCGCCTGTCATGGCAATATCAGGACGAATTGGAATATCTGTAAATGCAGATACCAATGCCGTAGTCAATGCCAAACCTGCAGATGGACCATCTTTAGGTGTTGCACCTTCTGGCAAGTGTACGTGTACATCGGTTTCGGCAAATACATTGGCTTCAATGCCTAAACTGTCGGCACGGGTACGCACAACGGTCATCGCGGCTTTGATTGACTCTTGCATCACATCACCCAATGAACCTGTGGTGATGAAATTACCTTTGCCTTTCATGGTTGCCACTTCAATGGTGAGTAATTCACCACCCACTGAAGTCCAAGCCAAGCCATTTACACGACCCACTTCGGCTTCTTCTTCTGCCATACCATAGTCAAATTTGTGTGGACCAAGGTAGTCAGGCAAGTTTTGTGAAGTCACATCTACCTGTAGGTTTTTGGCTTTTTTGCTGACTGCTTCTTTCACCACCTTACGGGCAATTTTTGACACTTCACGTTCCAGACTACGCACACCTGCTTCACGTGTATAGCGCTGCACAATGTCACGAATCGCTTCTTCATGAACCGTCAATTCTTTAGCACGCAAGCCATTATTTTTGATGGCTTTAGGGACAAGATAGCGTTCTGCAATATTCACTTTTTCATCTTCGGTATAACCCGGTAGACGAATTACTTCCATACGATCTAACAGAGCTTCTGGAATATTCATGCTGTTGGCAGTACAAATGAACATCACTTCAGACAAGTCTAAGTCTAGATCTAAATAGTGATCATTAAACTTGTTGTTTTGTGATGGATCAAGTACTTCTAACAAAGCAGATGCAGGGTCGCCACGGTAATCCTGTGCCATTTTGTCAATTTCATCGAGCAAGAACAGTGGGTTCTTCACACCAACTTTAGTCAATGACTGCACAATTTTACCCGGCATCGCACCAATATAGGTACGGCGGTGACCGCGAATTTCCGCTTCATCACGTACGCCGCCTAGCGCCATGCGCACGAACTCACGTCCAGTGGCTTTTGCAACCGATTCACCCAGTGAGGTTTTACCTACACCCGGAGGACCGACTAAGCACAGAATTGGACCTTTGAGTTTTTTCACGCGCGACTGCACAGCAAGGTATTCCACAATACGGTCTTTGACTTCATCTAAACCGTAATGGTCGGCATCTAAAATTTCTTGTGCTTTCGCCAAGTTAATGCTGACTTTGCTGGCTTTGTTCCATGGCGTATCTAAAATTACTTCCAGATAGTTACGTACCACAGCCGCTTCGCTAGATGCAGGTTGCATGGCTTTTAGCTTACGGAACTCAGCTTCTGCTTTTTTGCGGACATGTTCTGGCAAGTCTGCTTCGGCCAGACGTTTTTCAATTTCAGCGACATCATCTTCCGCACCGCCGTTCATATCGGACAGTTCGCGTTGAATAACTTTCATCTTCTCATTCAAGAAGTATTCACGCTGATTTTTTTCCATCTGGCGTTTAACAGAGTCATGCAAGGTTTGCTCAATCTGCTGTTCTTCAGACTGTTGCAATAAATAAGTCATTAACTCGGTCAAGTGAGCTTCAAACTCATCGTGCTCAAGGAATTTTTGTTTGACATCAATATTCAATGGCACACGGGTTGCAACAAAGAACAACAACTGCAATAAATCTTCAATTTTATTGGCAGCAGCAATCAGTTCACGTGCATTGCGTAATTTTGCTTCTGCATATTGCGCAAATAAGGCACGTAATTCTTGCAAACGTGTTGCTTGGGTATTTTCATCCATCGCAACAGTCATTGGGCTCAAGCTGTGTTCTGCAGTCAAATACGCGTCTTCATCAATAATTTTTTCGAGTTTGGCGCGGTATAAGCCTTCAATCAGAACTTTGATACAGTTTTCATCATTTTCGTGATTCACAACTTGCACAATCTTCGCGACAGTACCGTATTGATATAAATTGTCGTGATCAATTTCTTCTGTAAGCGAATCTTTTTGCGCAACTACAAATACTAGATTGTCACTGTTACGAGCCACATCAACTGCATTGATCGATTTTTCACGACCTACAAATAGCGCGATTTGCATGTGTGGATAAACCACCACATCACGTAGCGCTAAAAGCGGTAATACACTTGGAACCTGAGGCTCTAAGGTTTCTTGATTCATAATAATTTCAGACATGGGCACTCCTAATGAGTGACAACGGTGTTGCCATGTTTTTAATAGTGATGGGTATTTTTTAAAATACAAGGGTAGGTCAACACAAATTGTTTAAAAAGTAGCTAAATATGTGATTTTAAATTGATCTATTCAGTCAAAATGATCAATTTAGCGTTTCAAGGTGCGTTTAAACTGTAAAAAATGTTGTGGAGTTAGTAAGGCATCTACAGGTTGATCCCAATTTTCACGTGGCAAGCGTGTATGAATTAGCTGAAAATCATGTGCAATCCCTAAGCGATAAGGATGCTGCGGGGCAGAGGCTAAAGTGCGGTCATAATAACCACCGCCCATTCCAATGCGGGTGCCATGCGTATCGCAAGCCAATAAGGGCATCAAGACTAAATCTAAATGGGAGATGTGTTTTCCGCGACTTGTTCTTGGTTCTTGCATCCCCAAACGATGATGGGCAAAGCGACGCTGACGATATTGTTGTGGGGTGATTTGTACCCACACCAAGTGTTGATTCATATTGCAAATCATGGGCAAATACACTTGTTTGCTATGCGCGAAGCAATATTCAATGATGCGGTGTGTATGAATTTCACCAAAAGCATGTAAATACATACCCACTTTTTTTGCGTACTGAAATTTTGGCAGTCGTATTAGCCGCTGCAAAACAGCTTGCTGTGCGTGTTGCTGTTGGGTGCGCGTGACCGCTCTGCGCTGTTGTCGAAGCTGTTTACGCAAGGTTTTAAGTTCCAACAACTGCATCTCGGCACATCCTTATATTCTTGAGTTTAAATGCTTGAATGGGTATGGGATTACTGTCATTTCATCGACAAAAACAAGCTTTTATCATACTTGGCATTTTAACAGGATGTGATGCTGTATTTCTGTTTATCTGAAAATTGACCTGCTATCGGATAGTCTAGCTCGAACCCTAGACGCAAAATTACAAAAACTCTTATGCTATTGCCCAATCAATGCCACGCCAACAATCTTCAAGATCGCTTCAAGATGGATTAGGCAGGCTTCAGTTAAAAACAACAAATATGTAAAAACACAAGCCAAAACAAAAACAACACTTTCATTTTGCTGTTCAGGGAGAACAAGAACATGAATTATTCCAACAAGGTGTTTAAACATCTACTTCAAGGCGTGCTGGCTTTAGGAAGTTGTGTCAGCGCACAAAGTTATGCAGATTCGACCTATTTACCGCAGCCACCGAATACCCAACAAGTCTTTTTTGTCGGCAATAACTGGGATGGCACAGTGACGGTGATTCACCCTTCACAAGACTTTGGCAAAGTGGGTGTGGTCAATATGATTCCTGACCGCAAAGAGCGTTTATTAGAAATTCATTTAAATCCAGTGAAATTGATTGCCTACACTTACATTCAACAAACTGCAGGTGAGGGCAATGACCAGTTGGTGGATGATATGTATTCCACGCCAGATGGACAGTCGATTGTGGCTTCACGTCCAAGTTTTGCCGATGTGGTATCCATCAACATTAAAACGGGCAAAATTAATTGGCGTACGCCAGTCGAAGGTTTCCGCGCAGACCACATGGCGGTTTCACCAGATGGACAACGTGTTGCTGTGTCGGCATCGTCAGGTAGTGTGGTGCATGTTTTAGATATTCATACAGGTAAAGAATTGGGGCGTTTTGCAACAGGGGATAAGCCGCACGAAAATATTTACTTTGCAGGTGGAACGAAAATCTTAAACTCTGCGATTGGTAACGTAGAAACTTCGATGGATGCACAGTGGCAAGATTTTACCAAAGGTAAGCGCTTTATTACCATTGCCGATGCCAACAATTATAAAGTTCTGAAAAAAATTGATTTCCGACCTGCGTTAGATGCCTTTGGACGTAAAGATTTATCCAACTCAGTGCGTCCTATGGTGCTAAGTAAAGATGAAAGCAAACTTTATGCGCAGGTTTCATTTTTTAATGGTTTGGTGGAATACGACTTAAAAACCGATAAAGTCACGCGTATTGGACAATTACCGGGCAGCAGTACAATTCCAAAAGACCGCAGCAAATGGGTAAATGATTCACGTCATCATGGTTTATCCATCAGCGCAGATGGCGAAAAACTCTGTGTGGCAGGCACGATGGATGATTACGCGACCATTGTAGACCGTCAGAGTTTAAAAGCAGGCAAACTGATTCCTGCAGGTAAACCATATTGGGCAACCCGTAGCCCAGATGGAAAAAGCTGTGTGATTTCAGAAAGTGAAACCGATGTGGTAACGGTGATTGACTTTGCTACGGGAGAAAAAGTCCGCAGTGTGCCAGTGGGGAATCACCCACAGCGAGTGCGTTTGGGTTATGCACCAAGCGATTGGTCGACGCCGTAATTTTTAGGCCGATCATAACAGGCAAAGCATGCTAAGGCGCTCAAGACGATATTTGAATTGAGCGCATTTTAGGATGGTTTGCTTATGGAGCATGCACATGAATGGGACTCGATGGCTCGGTATTGGCTTTTTTGTTTTGGCGGTCGCGGTGTTGTTTACCGTGGTGTATGTATTTCAACCACCGAATAAGACTGTTTCGGAAACAGTGTGGGTGAAACCGAACACGGCTTCCACAGAGATAGAAACAACGCAAAGTCTATATTCAGATGAATCTGAAAATGTACTGGAAACAAACGCTATGCTAGAGCGTGCTGCGGTATCTGCAGTTGAAATGCAGCAATTAATCCAGCAACGTGATCAGTTGTATTTAGGCTTTAAGCAAATTAGTACAGGTTTAAGCCAAGGGCAAAAGCCTGATTTAAACCGTGTACAAAGTATGTTGCTACAGCAGGAACAATTGGTACAAGCAGGCGTATTAAGAGCAGAAGATGCAATGAACTATAGCCAGTTTTTAAAGCAAATTTTACCTGAAATTGCAGGGCAAATTGATTTGCATATTTCGCGTTTAAAGCGCCTGAACGTGGTGACAGGTTAAGCCACAGTAAGGTGTGAGTTGCTGTTATAAATACACGATGACGCCATTGTTGCAGTCAATAATGGCGTTATTTTTTTGTCTAAAAAATTCTTTTAATCCACATGTTTTTAAGCCGAATAGCGGCCACTTGAGCTGAATTTATCCATGATTCCTTTGATCAAGCGTTCAATTCATCTTAGAAGAAAGCACACGTATTTTACTGTATTAGACGAAAGTTGTATAAGGCTGTGCCGAATAAATTTGGTTTTTCCTTCCTCTTAAAAACTACAGAAAAAACAAAGTTTAAATTTTTCTTCACCGTATTTTTTATGCTGCGAACAAAGATCATCTTTATTTAAATTGGTATGACCATATGAATAAACAATCCAACCAATATTGACATTTATTTGTATAAAACTATTATTTGTTGCAAATGTTAAGAGTATTTTGATTTTTATCTTAATATTGGTCAGACCAAAATTAGAATTTTATCTATATGCTTAGACCTATGTTTACGTTTGAGTGAGCATTTCAAGGAGATGACAATGCTTCAACATTGGCAACAGATCTACAATCCAATGGCAAATATTTGGATTTCGAGTCTTATTGCATTAATCCCGATTATCTTTTTCTTTCTGGCATTGGCTGTATTTCGCTTAAAAGGAAGTGTTGCGGGAACAATTACGGTTATTTTGGCGTTATTAGTGTCGTTATTTGCCTATGGCATGCCTGCACCAATGGCTTTTGCTTCATTGATCTATGGCTTTTTCTACGGTTTATGGCCAATCGCATGGATTATTATTGGCGCATTATTTTTATATAAAATCTCTGTAAAAACAGGGCAGTTTAACATTATTCGCTCATCTATTCTGTCAATTACAGAAGATCAGCGTCTCCAGATGCTACTAGTGGGCTTCGCGTTTGGCACATTTTTAGAAGGTGCAGCGGGCTTTGGGGCGCCAGTGGCAATTACTGCTGCTTTATTGGTGGGTTTGGGTTTTAAACCTTTATACGCTGCGGGTTTATGTTTGATTGTGAACACCGCACCTGTTGCGTTTGGCGCAATGGGGATTCCAATTATTGTGGCGGGTCAGGTTTCGGGTGTAGAAACCATGGAAATTAGCCAGATGGTTGGGCGTCAGTTGCCATTTATGGTGCCTATTGTGCTGTTCTGGATTATGGCAATTATGGATGGCTGGCGCGGTGTGAAAGAAACTTGGCCTGCAGTGTTGGTGGGTGGTGGTGCTTTTGCGATTGCACAATACTTGACCTCTAACTTTGTTGGACCTGAGTTACCTGACATTACAGCCGCAATTGCCTCTTTGATTAGTTTAACGGTCTTATTTAAATTCTGGCAGCCAAAACACATTTTCCGTTTTAGCGATGCAGACACCAAAGTGGATGCCAACTTAGTTGCAGAACAACAGCAAAAATACAGCATCGGGCAGATTGTTAAAGCATGGTCACCTTTTGCAGTGTTAACGGTGATGGTCACTATTTGGAGCATCAAGCCGTTTAAAGATTTATTTGCCAAAGATGGCGCAATGCACGACTGGGTAATTTCCATCAAAGTGCCATTTTTACACCAACTGGTGCAAAAGATGCCGCCTGTGGTCGCTGATGTTAAAGACTATGATGCGATCTTTAAGTTCGATTGGCTTAGCGCAACTGGGACTGCGATTATGATTGCGGCCATCATCACCATCATTTATTTAAAAATGAAACCGCGTGAAGCTGTTAAAACTTTTGCTGAAACCATCAACGAGCTAAAAACACCAATTTATTCTATTGGGATGGTGTTGGCGTTTGCATTTATTGCCAATTATTCAGGTATGTCTGCGACTTTGGCACTGGCTTTGTCACACACAGGCAATGCTTTCACATTCTTCTCGCCATTTTTAGGCTGGATTGGGGTGTTCTTGACAGGTTCAGATACTTCAGCCAACGCCTTGTTTGCTGCCTTGCAAGCCACAACCGCACAGCAAATTGGTGTACCAGAAGTTCTGTTGGTTGCTGCCAATACCAGTGGTGGGGTAACAGGCAAAATGATTTCACCGCAATCTATTGCAATTGCCTGTGCGGCTGTTGGTTTAGTCGGTAAAGAATCGGATTTATTCCGCTTTACCGTGAAACACAGTATCACGTTCACCGTAATGATCGGTATTATTATCACTCTACAAGCTTATGTGTTCCCATGGATGATTCCATAACCACATGCACAAGAGGATAGCCGCATGAAAGTTTCCGACAAAGTTGTTCAAGACCTGCGCACACTGGTTGAAAAAAATCAGATGCAAGTCGGAGACCGATTGCCTGCCGAAAGAAAGTTATGTGAACAACTCGGGGTTTCCCGTTCCTCTTTGCGTGAGGCTATTCAGCAATTGACCAGTCAGGGCATGCTGGTCAGCAAAGTTGGAGCGGGTACTTTTTTGCAACAACTGCCTACCAATTGGTCGCAATATCAAATTGTGCAGCCTTTAAGTAACCTGATTGATGAAGACCCTGCTTATCGTTTTGATGTGCAGGAAGCTCGAATGGTGCTTGAAGGTGGTACGGCATGGTATGCCGCACAGCGAGCAACCGCAGAAGATTTGCAAAACATCCGTGCCTGTTATGAGCAAATTGCTCATTTTCAGATTTTGGGTGATGACGATCAGGCGGCAATTGCCGATGCCAAGTTTCATTTGGCAATTGCCGAGGCATCGCACAATTTGGTGCTCATTCAAATGATGCGCGGCTTATTTGATTTGTTGCAATACAACGTAGTTTTGGGCAGACGTAAAGTTTATACCGAAGCTCACCGTTTCGATCAGTTGCATGATCAGCACTTTCAAGTGATGGATGCAATTGAACGTCAGGATCCAGAAGCTGCCCGTACGGCAGTGTGTGGACATATTGAATTTGTAGTTCAACAAGTACGCATGATAGACGAGGAAGATGCGCGTCGTCAGCGTGCGAGTCGATTAAACAGGATAGCGCCATGATTATTTCTTCTGCGAATGATTACCGCGAAGCAGCCAAACGCCGTTTACCGCCATTTTTATTTCACTATATTGATGGGGGTGCGTACGCGGAACAAACGCTGAAAAGAAATGTAGAAGACCTTTCACAAATTGCCTTGCGCCAACGTGTATTGAATGACATGTCGGCTTTGAGTTTAGAAACCACCTTATTTAATGAAACTCTGTCGATGCCTGTCGCGTTGGCACCTGTGGGTTTAACAGGCATGTATGCGCGCCGTGGTGAAGTACAAGCCGCAGTTGCAGCTGACAAAAAAGGTATTCCGTTTACTTTATCTACCGTGTCGGTGTGTCCAATTGAAGAAGTGGTGCCTGCCATTTCACGCCCAATGTGGTTTCAATTATATGTATTACGTGACCGTGGTTTTATGCGCAATGCCTTGGAACGTGCCAAAGCAGCAGGCTGTTCAACCTTAGTCTTTACGGTAGATATGCCTGTGCCTGGCGCACGTTATCGTGATGCACATTCGGGCATGAGTGGTCCAAATGCTGCTATGCGCCGCTATATGCAGGCAGTGATGCATCCAAACTGGGCATGGGATGTTGGCTTACTAGGTCGTCCGCATGACTTGGGCAATATCTCTAAATACTTAGGCAAACCAACAGGACTTGAAGATTATATTGGCTGGTTAGGCAATAACTTTGACCCATCTATTTCATGGAAAGACTTGGAGTGGATTCGTGAATTCTGGGATGGCCCAATGGTCATTAAAGGCATTTTAGACCCAGAAGATGCTAAAGATGCTGTGCGTTTTGGCGCTGATGGAATTGTGGTGTCTAACCACGGTGGTCGTCAGTTAGATGGTGTACTTTCAACTGCACGTGCTTTACCGCCAATTGCCGATGCAGTGAAAGGGGAACTAAAAATTCTAGTGGATTCAGGTATTCGTAATGGCCTAGACGTGGTGCGCATGTTGGCGATGGGTGCGGATACTTGTATGCTCGGACGTGCCTTTATTTATGCACTAGGCGCTGCAGGTGGGGCGGGTGTGAGTAATTTACTCGAATTGATTGATAAAGAAATGCGAGTCGCAATGACCTTAACGGGTGCTAAAAACATTCAAGCGATTAACTCAGATTGTTTGGTACAACTTGAGCGTGAACTGAAAGGCTAAATTGCCAGCAAGAGCGATCAATCCATCAACCGATGTGTTTGGCTGAATCGCTCAATTGTATTTTTCACCTTGTTTCAGGACTTGTACACTATGCCACAGACAATTTCTTCTGCAGCACAATTTGATGCTGCCGCAACCCTCAAAAACTTGGTTGATATTGTGGGAAAAGCGCATGTATTGACCCATGAATCGGATACTCGTTTATATCGTCAAGGGCGACGTTTTGGCGAGGGACAGGTTTTTGCCGTGGTCACGCCAGGTTCTTTGTTGCAGCAGTGGCAAGTGTTACAAGTGGCTGTGGCGGCAGATTGCATTATTATCATGCAAGCCGCCAATACAGGGCTTACGGGTGGTTCTACACCATTTGGTGATGACTATGACCGTCCTGTAATTTTGATTAATACCCAACGTTTAAAAGGTATTCAGCTCATCAATGATGCCAAGCAAGTGATTTGCTTACCTGGTGCAACGCTAGATGCTTTGGAACAACAACTGGCGCCGCATCAACGTGAGCCACATTCAGTCATTGGTTCATCTTGTATTGGTGCTTCGGTGTTGGGTGGGGTGTGCAATAATTCAGGCGGTGCATTGGTCAGACGCGGCCCTGCCTATACTGAGTTGGCCTTATATGCACAAGTCAATGAACTGGGCGAGTTGCAACTCATCAATCATTTGGGGGTAAATTTAGGAAGCTCGCCAGAAGAAATTTTAACCAAACTTGAGCAACAACAATATCGTCCTGAAGATATTGAATATTCAGAACATTGCTGTGCTTCAGATCAGCGTTATGTACATGATGTTGCGCAAGTCGATGCCGATACTCCTGCACGTTTCAATGCAGACCCGAGTCGTTTGTTTGAAGCTTCGGGTTCTGCAGGTAAAGTCTGTGTGTTTGCGGTGCGTTTGGATACGTTTGAGAAAATTCCGAGTCAGGTGTTTTATATCGGCAGCAATCAGCAAGAGGATTTAACCGCAATCCGCCGTTTTTTATTGCGTGATTTGCCGCGTGTACCGATTGCAGGCGAGTATATTCATCGAGATGCCTATGACATTGGTGCAGAATACGGCAAAGACAGTTTCTTGTTTATTGAGAAATTTGGCACCAGTAAAGTACCTGCCGCTTTTGCCATGAAAGACAAAGTCGATGGTTTTCTGACACGTTGGGGTATGCGTGGCTTGTCAGATAAAGTTTTGCAAATGTTCACGAAACTGTTGCCAAATCATTTACCTGAACGCATGAATCAATTTCGTGATTTGTATGAGCATCATTTAATTTTGCGGATTGAGCAGCAAGATGTTGCGACAGTGCAGCAGTTTTTACTGGATTATTTTATCACGCGAAGTTCAGGCAGTTTTTTCCTGTGTAATGAAGATGAAGGACGCAAGGCATTTTTGCATCGTTTTGCTGTGGCAGGTGCTGCAATCCGTTATCGTGATACACATCGAAATGAAGTGGAAGACATTGTTGCTTTAGATATTGCGTTAAGACGTAATGATCAGCAATGGGTTGAAACCTTGCCCGAAGAGTTGGAGCAGGCGATTATACATAAGTTGTATTATGGTCATTTTTTATGTCATGTCTTTCATCAGGACTATATTATTAAAAAAGGCGTAGACCCGTTGGCGATGGAACATCAAATGTGGTCATTGCTTGATGCACGTGGGGCAGAGTATCCTGCAGAGCATAATGTTGGGCATTTATATGTGGCGAAGCCTGCCTTAAAGCAGCATTATCAAAAATTGGATCCGACCAATTGTTTTAATGTGGGCATTGGGCATAGCTCTAAATTAAAAGCTTGGCGTTAAATAAGGATGAAAACTGAGCAGTGAAACTGATTCTAAGGAAAGATGGATATGTTTAAGTTAGATAGCAAACTGCTACAGATTTTTTACTATGTATATAAATTAAAAAATGTGTCTGCAGCAGCAGATGCATTGGGCATGAGTCAGCCTGCGGTTAGTAACTGTTTAAATAAAATTCGTCAGCATTTTAATGACCCATTATTTTTAAGGGTTGGCAATGAAATGTTGCCTACAGAGTTGGCGAAACAGATTTTTTCACCGATTAGTGAAATTATTAATAAAATTGAAACGGTCAATAATTTTAAAGTCGATTTTGATCCGACACATTCCGATCAATTATTTACCTTGGCAATGACCGATGTTTCGCATTTGGTTTTATTGCCAAAACTGACCAAGTTTTTAAAAAAATATGCACCTTCAGTGCGGATTAAAATTCGTCCTATTACCCGTGAAACCAGTTATCAAATGGCAAATGGTGAAATTGATTTTGCGATTGGTTTTTTACCTGAGTTAGAGCAGGGTTTTTATCAGCAGCAATTATTTTTACAATATTATGTGGTGATTAGTCGTAAAGATCATCCACGTATTTGTGAAAAAAGTTTAGATGTTGAAGCTTATATTCGTGAATCGCATGTCGATGTAGATACCAGTATAGGTCACTACCATATTGAAAATGAATTAAGCAATCGTGGTTTAAGACGTAATATTCTAATGAGTATCCCAAGTTATTTAGGGGTCGGTTTAATTGTGCAAGAAACCGATATGATTGCGACAGTGCCTTATTATTTAAGTGAGGTGTTATTGGCACGCGGGAATTTACAAGTAGTGAGTGCGCCTTTGAATTTTCCAACCTATCCTGTACGACAATATTGGCATACGTCTTGTCATCACCAAACCAGTCATCAGTGGTTAAGAAAAGTGATTTTTGATTTGTTTAGTCAGCATCCTTAATTAATCGTATTTAAAGTAAAATTTTTATAATTTTTTAAATTATCATTCGCTAATTCCCTCATCTTCAAAAGAGCAGGCTAGGCTGAGGGAATTAGTGATTCTTTTTATAAGGCAATAAAACTAAATTTCTGCCCACGATTTTGATTGCAGCTATACATTTTCATTTTTCCATTATAAATATCTAAACATTTGCCTGTATCTGCACTACGAATACGCTGACCATCGAGATACCATTTTTGGTTACTTTGTCCATTACAGGTATAAGCAATTACTTCAGCACCATCATGTTTCTGTTTTCCTGCTACATCTAGACATTTACCTTGCACGGTAATGCTTTGATCAGGATGGAAAATAAAATGCTGATTGGTACCATCATGACAATGTGAAGTCTGAATGGAACGTTGATTACTGCGACTAAAATCTACGCAGCGACCATCATAGGTTTTAATTTTGACTTTTTGTTGCCATGTTTGTGCAGGATAAGGCATAGGTGTTGGCATATAAATGGTTTGTTGTGCAGGACGTTCTACAGGTGTACTTGCTGGAATTTGAGGTTGAATGACGATATTGGGAATCTGCCCCGATGCTGTTCCGTCAACTACAATACATGCTGTTAAAAGTGAGCAACTGCTTATAGTGAAAAGTGTCTTAAACATAAGAGAAAACAATTTATTTATTAGGTGGATAGGATAAATTTAAAGCATGGAATAAATATTTATTTTTTGTAATTTTATGAGTAATTGACCCTAAAAATTTATCGAATAGACAAGGTTTTCAGCAAAAAATAAGAACGAAAAAATTCAAGTTGTCTTTATTTGTTATTAGTCGGTGCATTCTTAGGAAGTGTGTGGTAGAAATTGTATTTAGAGGATATATTTCTGATTTAGTTTGTGGTCAGCAACAAGCGAATTATCCAATTTGTTGAATTGAACATCAAAAATTCAACTATATTGCTTTAAAATTATGTGATTGAGTTGTAAAATTATGTGTTAAAATTGGCAATTGTCACAGTTTTTGATTTTTTGGGGTAAGAACTGTTGAAACATTTTTTACTACGACTTGGATTGGATCTGCGTAAACTTATTTTAATTTCCACAATTTTAAGTGTATCAGGCTTATTTGTCGTAAGTATTTTTATTTTAAATTATGTAATTAAACAACAATTAATTCAAAATTCACTTTCGATCAATGAAAAATATGCAGAAAAAATTGCCACCAGTGCCAATCAACATTTTTCAGATATGCTGCAAGAGTTGGATTATAGTGCACGTTTATTAGAAAAAAATTTTTATAATACACAAGTTAGAAAAGAAGAAGTAAAACGCTTAAAAAATCAATCGAATAATTTTAATAGTGTTTTATTGGTAGAGCAGAATAAACATATTTTAGCTTATGCACCTAATACATTAAAACTTAATTTTAATCAGGCTTATAGTACCATTGGTATTGATGGATCTATTGAAAAAAAGAAAACTTATATTTCATCTCCCTATTGGTCTATAAGTAATAATTTAATCGTCATGATGTCACAACCTATTTATAATAAAACACATCAATATTTAGGCTTAATCAGTGGTACGATTTATTTACAGGAGCAGAACTTGATTAATACCATGCTCAATACTCAGTATGATTATAAAAAAAGTTATATGTATGTGATTGATCAACATAATCGTATTATTTTTCATCCAGATAAAAAGCGAATTGGTGAAAAAATTATCAATAATACAGGTTTGGATTATATTAATAAGAATACAAAGGGATCAATTCGTTTAAAGAATAGTTTAGGTATAGATAATTTGGCGGGTTTTGCACATATTCCAAGTGTAAATTGGATTGTAGTTTCTCAGCAGCCCACAGATGATTTACTTGCACAAGCTAATACGCTGATTTTTAAAGTATCGATTGGAATCTTCATTTTTTACTTTTTCATTTTTTTATTGATTTGGTATATCTCAAGCTTTATTTCTTCACCTTTGAACCGCTTGGCACGTATGGCAAGTATGCTCAATCATGCGGACATTGAAAATAAAATTAAAGAAGTTGATCCGTGGTATTTCGAGGTTTTAAAGTTTAGAACCTCATTATTAATGAGTTCGGAAACCTTTAGTGATCGGATTGCGGAGTTAAAACATCGTGTCAATACGGACCCATTAACAGGTTTATATAACCGTCGTGGTATGCAATTATTTTTAAATGAACTGCTAGAGACTCGTACCGAATTTGCAGTATTAGCCATTGATATAGATTTTTTTAAGCAAATTAATGATCAGTATGGGCATGATCAAGGTGATGTGGTACTTAAAACGCTCGCGCAAATAATGCTAACTAATTTTAGGGAACATGATATTTGTTGCCGTTCTGGGGGCGAAGAGTTTTTAGTGCTGATGACGACTGCCGACCCAAGTGTGGCATATAAAGCTGCGGAGCGTTTAAGAACGACCATGCAACAAACCAATATTAATGGTATGGGTGAAATTACCATCTCAATTGGTATCGCATTTTGGTTTAAAGATGCAGAGGATATTTCTGAAGTGCTTAAACTTGCAGATAATAAATTGTATGAGGCCAAACATGCTGGGCGGAATTGCACAAAGTCTACGGCTACATGAGAATTTGGATAGATTCCTATTCAGCTAACACAGAGGCATGCGATGGAAAAAGATCAAGATCCAACGATTGTGGTTGAAGACAGTCCTGAACAAGAAAAATATGAACTTCTGAAAGAAAAGCTGAAATACAAACAAGCGGAGCGCGAAAACTCTAAAAAGATTGATCATAAACAAGTACGGCTGAATATTCAGGCCGATGCCTTGCCAAGCAAAACCTTTTTTATAATGAATGCTTTGGCAGCTATTATTGCAGGCTATGGTTTATTGTCTAATTCAGCTGCAGTGGTGATTGGTGCAATGCTGGTTGCGATGATGCTTGGTCCTATTTCAGGTATGGCTTTAGCATTTATTGATAATCGATGGTTGTTTTTTAAAACAGCATTTAAAACCTTAGTTTTAGGTGTGTCGATGATTGTCAGTATTGGCATCATTTTAGGTCTTATCAATATTAACTTACCTATCACCCATGAAATTCTGTCTAGAACTCAGCCTACCATTATGGATTTAATGATTGCACTTGCGGGTGGTGCAGCAGGGGCATTTGCAGCCGTTTCACCACGTCTGTCTGTGGCTGTTGTTGGCGTTGCAGTTGCGACTGCTTTGGTACCGCCGCTGGTTGCAAGTGGCATATTAATTGCGCATCTGGAATGGAAACATGCAGCAAATGCTCTGCTGTTGGCACTGACCAATATTGTTGCTATTCAAATTAGTTCTTCACTGGTGTTATGGGCAGCTGGTTTTAGACGCGGTTCAGATGAAGAAGTAAATAGCACAGTAATTGAATTTATTAAAAGAAATATCGTGAGTCTTTTAGTACTTTTTGCGCTGGGTATCTATTTAAGCTTTAACTTTATGATGATGTTAAATAAACAGATGTATGAACATCAGGTAGAAAGCTTGATTGAAAGTCAATTTAATCAACATAATAATTTGATTGATACGGTGCAGTTTGATCGGCGTAAAGAGATGACTTTAATTCGCGTAGTCTTGCGTGGAGATATAGCGCCAAAACCTCAACAGATTTCTGCATTGAATCAAAAATTAGCACAAGACCCACGTGGAAAACCAAGTGTGGTTCAAGTGCGCTTTATTCCTGTGCAAATTATTCAAGCCAAAGAAAGTCCTGATTTTGATATTAAGCAAGTTGAAGCCGAGCAATTGATACAACCTTAGATTCAACAATAAGAAATTGATGGTATTTACAGCTTACTTTAGATGGAGTCTTATTATTCAATAGGGCACTCATAATGTTACATATTACACCGATTTAATTTAATAGTCTCAAAAGGTTATAGTTAAGCCAATTTTAAGCTAAACCACTTAACATCCGATTTATTTCAAATCAGATTCACTATGCTTCCACGCTCTCCTTACAAAGGCACTTCTGGTTTACAACGGATTTTGAATGCCACAGGCTATTCTTTGGCAGGCTTTAAAGCCGCCTTTCAAAATGAAGCGGCATTTCGGCAAATCATTCGTAAGCGTCCGCTGAACCCCATGCCTATTTTTTAATTCGATTTAGGTTTCCAGCAGTGCGGCAGCAATTCTTCAATCTGGGTCACTTTATGTGTCGGCAGCCTTTTCAGCACATCACTTAAATAGGC